>CANRPQ010000010.1 GCA_947632525.1 uncultured Clostridia bacterium | reverse complement strand
TAAATTATTCTAGAACTTTCTTTTACAATTTTTTATCATCTTTTAAAACTGGAATTTAAATTTTCACTTCACGATTTATATTACATATTTTGAGATTGTACGCATGTAATTGCTACAACTCCAACAATATCGTCACTACTACATCCTCTAGATAAATCATTAACTGGTTTTGCAATTCCTTGGCAAAGTGGTCCATATGCTTCTGCTTTTGCTAATCTTTGCACTAATTTATACCCTATATTTCCAGCGTTTAAATCTGGGAATATTAATGTATTTGCTTTTCCTGCTACATCGCTTCCTGGTGCTTTTGAGCTTGCAACTTCTGGTATTATAGCAGCATCTAATTGTAATTCTCCGTCACATGCTAAATTTGGTTGTTTTTCTTTTAACAGATTAGTAGCTTCTACTACTTTTTCTGTTAATTCTGAATGAGCACTTCCATAAGTAGAGTATGAAAGCATTGCAACTTTAGATTCTTTTCCTGTTAATTGTTTAAAACTTTTGCTAGAAGAAATTGCAATTTCTGATAAATCATCTGCAGACGGATTTTCTACTAATCCACAATCACCAAATACAAATACTCCATTTTCTCCATACTCACAGTTAGGAACTACAATTGCAAAAAATGCAGAAACTAACTTTGTACCTGGAGCTGTTTTTAATATTTGTAAGGCGGGTCTTAGTGTGTTTGCTGTAGAATGACAAGCACCTGAAACTAGACCATCACCGTCACCTTCCTTTACCATCATCATTCCAAAATATATAGGTTCAAACATAGTTTCTCTTGCTTTTTCTAGTGTCATTCCCTTTGCTTTTCTTAACTCATAAAAATCACTTACATATTGTTCAAATTTATCAGAAGTTTTAGGATTTATAATTTTGCATCCAGTTAGGTCAATTTTATTTTCATTAGCTCTATCAAGTATTTCTTTTTCATCTCCAATTAGAATTATATTGGCAAATTTTTCTTTTAATACTTTAGATGCCGCATCTAAAACCCTTTTATCTTCGCTTTCTGGCAATATAATAGTTTTTATATCTTTTTTTGCTTTTTGCTTAATTTTATCTATAAATGCCATAAAAATACTCCTTTCGTATATAAGAATATTACAATATAGTTATTATATATGGAATTTTAAAAAAGTACAATGCTTTTTGTGAAATAATATACTTCCATTTTTATAAAAGTTACTGTATAATATATGAAAAGTATGGGGGTATTATATTATGAAAGAAGAATTTATCGAACTATTACAAAGTATTCAAAGAGATGGAATTAATAATTTAATTAATTATTTAGAAAAAACGGATTTTTATAAAGCACCTGCTAGTACCAAATATCATGGAAATTATGAGGGTGGATTATTAGAACATAGTCTTAACGTATATCACATATTAAAAGAAAAATTATTAAATAAACCATACTCTGATATTGTGCAAGTATCTGATGATACAGTCATTTTAATAACACTACTACATGATATTTGTAAAACAAATTATTATATTGTAGATTTTAGAAACAAAAAAAATTCAGATGGCGTTTGGGTAAAAGAACCATACTATACTGTAAATGATACTATTCCATATGGCCATGGTGAAAAATCTGTTATGATGATAAGTAAATTTATTAAGCTTACTATGGAAGAAATGTATGCAATTCGTTGGCATATGGGATTTACTGAACCAAAAGAATTATATGGTACAATTAGTTCTGTATATGAAAAGTTTCCTTTAGCTTTAGCATTACATGAAGCTGATTTGGAAGCTACTTATCTAATAGAATCTAGAAATAAGTAATATTTCATTAATAGGAATAATATATGAATTTAAGTTACAAAGTTACAAACCAAACCAAATATCAAAATGTTAAAGAGGTCTTGAAGGTAGAATTTTCTATCTCTGATAGACTTCTATTAAAATTGAAAAAGTTACAAAAAATATTTTTAAATAATGAGCCTGTATATGTACATCATCCTATTAAAGTTGGAGATATTATAGAATGTGATTTAAATTACAAAGAAGATAATTCTAATATTGTTCCAGCGCCTATTACTTTAAATATTATATATGAGGATGATTGCTATTTAGTAGTAGACAAGCCTGCTGGAATTGCTGTTCATCCTTCATGTTATCATTATGAAGACAGTTTATCTAATGGCATACGATATTATTTTGACAAGATTGGATTGAATAAAAAAATACGACCAGTTAACAGATTAGATAAAGACACTTCTGGCTTAGTTATATTTGCTAAAAATGAATATATCCAAGAATGTTTAGTAAAACAAATGAAATCAAAAGATTTTGTAAAAAAATATATTGCTATTGTAGAAGGACATTTAGAGCAACAATTAGGAACTATTTCTGCTCCGATTGCAAGAAAGGAAAAAAGTATAATTGAGAGATGTATCGATAAAAATGGAGACACTTCAATAACTCATTATAAAGTATTAAAATCAAACTTACAAAATAATTTTGATATTGTAGAATGTACTTTAGAAACAGGACGTACTCACCAAATACGTGTTCATTTTGCTCATATTGGACATTCACTGCTAGGAGATACACTTTATGGCTCTACTTCCCCATTAATAGATAGACAAGCTTTGCATTGCTGTGAAATGAGTTTTATTCATCCAATTTCAGGTAAAAAAGTGTTTTATTCTGCACAAATACCTAAAGATTTTGAGAATTTAATATAAGCATACAAAAAAGATAGGTACTTGCCTATCTTTTTTGATATAATTTGCAGTAAATCTATAAGCCGGGTTTTGTCTGGGATAGTCATTTATCTACTACTTGCATTACTGCAAGTCTCATGCCACCAAATTAGAAGATGACGAGTAGTCTTAACCTTCTGTCTCGGTGTTGCTCCAGATGGGGTTTACATTGACCTGATATGTCACCATATCAGCGGTAGGCTCTTACCCTGCCTTTTCATCCTTACCTATTTAAAGGCGGTTATTTTCTGTTGCACTTTCCTTAAGGTTGCCCTTACTGGACGTTATCCAGCATCATTACTCTATGGAGCCCGGACTTTCCTCGTACGCTGCCTTTCAGCCTTGCTATACGCGACTATCCAACTTACTACATTTCTATTATACAATATTTAAATTAAAAAATCAATATCTATATTATTTGCATTTTTCCTATTAAATTTTGATATTGAATAAAGAAAATTTCTTTATCTTTTAAATTAACTGCTTTAATTAATTCATTAATTATTATATAACATTGATTAACTGCAGTTTGATTATTAAAATTTTGACCTACGCTGTTTAATAAATTTGTAAATTGACTATTAGCTTCATATAATTGTTTTTGTGCATCTTCCCATTTGCCATTAGATACTTTAGTGTAAGCTGTTACTATATTGCTTTGTATTTTTAATGTTTTTGTTTCTTTACTTTCCGGACTAAAACTTTCATTATATTTTGGTAATAATTGATATATTTGAGTAAGTGAATCCATTGATTTTTCTTTATCTTTCTTTTTTATATTTTGTGTACTTGTATTTAAAAAGTCACTAAAAGCTAATATTGAACTTCCGTCTACATTAATAGAATTTAAATCAATACTTACTGTGTTCCATATTTGATAAAGCTCTTCTATTTCACTTTGAATGTAATCCCAGTTTGTAGTATATTTACCATTGGCTGATAATATATTACTTTGTTTATTATTTGCTATTTTATCATTTGACTGATTTCCTTGATTAGAATTTTCTGTTGAAGTATTTTGCTCACTATTATCTTTACTATCTTCAGAATTGGTTGTATTTCCTTCTTCATTTGTAACTTTCAATGCTCTATCAGATTCAACTTGTAAATTTGACGACTTTTCATCTTTTAAATAATTTCCAATAGTAAGTCCGTCAAAGTCTCCTAACATGCTAACAATATATCTATTTAAATATGCAATTTCCTGTGATACCTTTTCTTCTATTTGATCACCCTTTTTTTCATTACCTGCAAATACTACTAAAGAAGATAACACTATAAAAATTGCAATTACTGATACAATTAAAATAATTATACTTTTTTTCATCAAAAATTTTCCTTTCTTTTTAATATGTTATTTATAGTTTGACCAGAAAATTTCCTTTTATTCTCAAGTATAAATATTTTTTGTTTCTACAATAATAAATAATGAAAAATTTAATCTAGGAAAGGTTATTTAATATATAAAATGAATAATGCAATAGTAAAATTGTATAGTGATAAAAATGGAGAAATTGCTTCTTTTTTAAATGATTTTTTCAAAAAAAATGTAGCCATAGAAGATGAATTTCTATGGCAAAAAGAATATCAAAATCCTCTTGAAATAGCAGATATGATAGGTGCATTAATTGAAAATCAAGAGGATTATAAAATTAATATGTGGATAAGCTTAGATAAGGATTTATTCATAAATATTACAAAACACAATGCTGACGAAGTTATCAGATATTTATATGAGAGATATCCTTATTAATAACTAGCTATTTTTCTAAAATTATTGTTACAGGTCCGTCATTCTGCAAAGATACTTGCATATCTGCTCCAAATTTTCCTGTAGCAACTTTTTTAATATTTTCTTTCTTACATTGATCTACAAAATATTCATAAAGTTCATTTGCCATTTTTGGTTCAGCTGCTGTTCCAACAAAACTTGGCCTATTACCATGATTACAATCGGCATATAAAGTAAATTGTGATACTAACAAAAGTTCACCATTTATATCTTGTATAGATAAGTTCATTTTTTCATTTTCATCTTCAAATATTCTTAAATGAATTAGCTTTTGTACTAGGAAATCAGCAATTTCTTTCGTATCTGTTGGAGCAATACCAATTAATACCATAAATCCCTGATTAATCTCACCTATAATTTTTTCATCTACTACTACATTTGCTTTCTTAACTCTTTGTACTACTAATTTCATATTTAGTTAATTTTCCTTTCGTTTCAACTTTTTATCTTCCTCATCAGTCGTCACTATTGTTGCTGGACCATCATTTGGTTCATTTTCTTCATTGTTATTATCTTGCACAGAACCACAATTAGGGCAATAATGAAAATCATAATAAATTTCATAATGACATTGTGGGCATTGTTTTAAATCTTTCAATTTTAATAATTCCATACGAATATCTTCAGTTTCATCTGCTAATACATCAATCATTGCACAATTATTTAGTAAATCTCTATCAACGTTAATTTCTTCTTTTAGTAAATATTTTTCATATACTGTTTTTCCAATGTCTTCATAAAGTTCTTGAATTTTGTTTTTATTATTTGCCATTTGTGATTTTAATTTTATTTCTTTTGCAAATTTTCCTGTGGCTTTACTAGCAATATTATACGTATATATTGCTTTTTTGCCTATTCTATCCATAATATTATTATTCATATTATCCTCCTGCAATTTTTTAATAATATTATGGTAAAATTATCAAAAATTATTCAGCTTTTTTCTCACGAGTCATTAATTGTAAAACAGCTTCTTTTGGTTTCAATCCATTATATAAAACATCATAAACTGTTAATACAATTGGCATATCAATATTATATTTTTTTGCTAGCTTATATGCAACTTCTATATTATCAACACTTTCAATTGTCATACCAACTTCTTCTCTAGTTTGTTCTAAAGTTAAGCCTTTTCCAATACATTTACCTGCTTTTCTATTTCTACTATGTTCACTCATACAAGTAACTATTAAATCTCCTAAACCAGATAACCCATAAAAGGTGTCATGTTCTCCACCCATTGCTACTCCTAGTCTAGCAATTTCAGTCAATCCTCTTGATAATAATGCAGCAAAAGTATTGTCTCCTAAATTAAGTTCTGCTGCAATACCAGCACAAAAAGCAATAATATTTTTTAGTGCACCACCTAATTCAACACCTTGTATATCATTACTTGTATACACTCTCATGCTTTCATTCATAAAAGTATCTTGAACTAAACATTGTAATTCATAATCCTTTGAAGCAATTACAATTGCTGTTGGAATTCCTAAAGAAACTTCTTCTGCATGACTTGGACCCGAAAGAGTACCTATTTTAGCATTTGGTAGTTCTTCTCTTGTTACATCACTTAAAGTTGATAGTGTAGCTAATTCAAATCCTTTTGAGCAGATAATAATTGGTTGAGTAGTTACATATTCTTTATATTGCTTTAAAGTATCTCTAAAAAATTTTGAAGGTGTTACATGTAAAATCATATCAGATCCTTCTACTGCTTCTTTAATATTGGTCGTACAATAAATATTTTCTGGCATAGTTGCCTTTGGTAAAAATTTGCATTTTCTTTCATTATTAATTAAATCTGCTTCCTCTTTCATAAAAGACCAAATTTTAATATTATGTCCTATATTTGCTAAATGGATTGCTAATGCACATCCCCAACTTCCACTTCCAATTATACAGATATTTTTCATAGTTCTTTTGTAATTCCTTTCTTTAAATTATTTTATGATATATGTTTTTTATTTAATAATATTAATTAGATTTTTCAGTGTACTAACTTATGAAAAATTGTATCTACAATTTATTTACTTCTTTTAAAGTCTATTTTATTTTCTGTACCGTCAAAAACTCTTTTTAAGTTTGCTCTATGATTAAACATTACTAGAATAGCAATCACAATACTAAAAATCAAGTAACTCCAATTACTACTTTCAGCTACAATATAGTTTTGGTTAATAAAAATTACTAACACTGGAAATAATACTGCTGCTGCAATAGAACCAACAGAAACCATTCTGGTTAATACAATTAGTATTAAAGCAAACACTAAACAAATTAATCCAATTTGCCAGTTTACCATTAGAAGAACACCTAATGCAGTAGCGACTCCCTTTCCACCTTTAAATTTGAAAAATATTGGAAAAGTATGTCCTACAATTACAAATACACCTGCTAATTGTACCAATAGTGCTCTGTCTAATCCTTGAATTATTTTACCTGCTAAAATTGCAATTAAAATTGAAACTACCCCTTTTAGAATGTCACAAACTAATGTTATAAGTGCAGCCTTTTTTCCAACTGTTCTTAATACATTTGTACTTCCTGCATTTCCACTACCTTTTTCTCTAACATCAAATCCAGCCATTTTTTTACTAATAATAACCGAAAAACTAATGCTTCCTATTAAATAAGCAATAACTGCAACTATAATATACGTTGCCATTAAAATCACTCTCCTTTTTCCTTTTTTTCTCTTACCATAATTCTTATTGGTGTACCAGTAAGTCCAAATTCTTTTCTAATTTGATTTACCAAATATCGCTCATAAGAAAAATGAAATAATTGTTTATCATTTACAAATACTACAAATGTTGGTGGCTTTGTAGATGCCTGTGTCATATAGAAGATTTTTAATCTTCTTCCCTTATCTGTTGGTGGTTGTACTATGGTTACAGCTTCATTTAACACATCATTTAGCACAGATGTAGAAACTCTTAAGGCATTTTGACTTGCAACCATGTTTATCATTTCATATAATTTATTAACTCTTTGTCCTGTTTTTGCTGAAATGAATAAAATTGGTGCGTATGATAAATATGATAATTTGTTGTATACATCTTTTTTATAATTTTCCATTGTGCTATTATCTTTTTCTACTTCATCCCACTTGTTTACTACAATTATTACGCCTTTCCCTGCTTCATGCGCTTCGCCTGCAATTTTAGTATCTTGTGCAGAAACTTCTTCATTAGCATCTAGCATTAGAATACATACATCTGCCCTTTCTATTGCTAACAAGCTTCTCATTACACTATATTTTTCTAAGTTGTCATTGACCTTACTTTTTCTACGAATTCCCGCTGTATCAATAAATACATATTTTCCAAACTCATTTTCAAATTCAGAGTCAATTGCATCTCTAGTAGTCCCTGCTATATCACTGACAATTACTCTATTTTCTCCTAAAATTTTATTTATTAATGAAGATTTTCCTACATTTGGCTTTCCAATTATAGCAACCTTTATTACATCATCATCTATCTCATCTTCATCTTGTTGTGGTAATTTATCATAGATTGCATCTAAAACATCACCTATACCTTTTGCATTTACACTTGATACCGCATAAGGTTCTCCAATTCCTAAATTATAGAATTCATATAATTCATCTGGAGTTTTTCCAAATTTATCTGACTTATTGCATACTAAAATAATTGGTTTTTTAGATTTTTTTAGCATTAAACTTATTTCCTTATCTGCTGCTGTAACCCCTTGCTTAATATCTGTTAAAAATAAAATAACATCGGCAAGTTCAATAGCAATATCCGCCTGTGCGCGCATTTGAGAAATAATAATATCATCTGATTCTGGTTCAATTCCCCCTGTATCAATTAGTGTAAATTCTCTTCCTCTCCAATTTGCTTCTGCATATACCCTATCCCTTGTAACACCTGGGGTGTCTTCTACTATAGAAATTCTTTTTCCTACAACATAATTAAAAAATGTAGATTTTCCTACGTTTGGTCTTCCTATAATTGCTACTGTTGGTTTTGCCATTTTCTCACCTTCTTTATAATTGTATTTCAGTATATTAATAAGTCATCTTTCCGTCAATTAAATCATCATTATTAATCCATTCTTCAACATCAATCGTTTGATATTCATTGTCATTAATTCTAACAACAACTTTTGTTATACCACTATTAATAATCATTTTTCTACACATTTGGCATGAATTTGATCCTGGGTCATATTCACCAGTATCAGTGCGATAAAGAACTAAATATAAAGTTGCCCCTATCATATTTTTTCTACTGGCACTAATTAAAGCATTTTGCTCTGCATGCACACTTCTACAGGCATCATATCCACCGTGCCTAATATCTGGAAACATCTTTTTCTTTGTACAATATCCTAAATCAATACAATTAGCCCTACCACGTGGTGCTCCATTATACCCGGTAGAAATAATTTCATCGTTATTTACAATAACTGCTCCCGCTTTTTTTCTAAGGCATGTACTTCTATCTGCTACAGCTTTTGCAATATTTAAATAATAATTTGCTTTATCAATTCTTTTCTCCATATTTTACCTTCCCTTTTTTATATTGTAATCATAACATAAAAATATATAATTAGCAATAACAAAAGCAGGTTATTTAATTAACCTGCTAAATACTATTTATACTTGAATTCAAACTATAAATTAATATTTCTTACCTATAAGAAGCTAGTATTTTTTTCATTTCTTCTTGTCTTTTTACCTTTTTAGTAGTTGTTTTTATTAGTTCTTCATCAGTTAAAATTAATTTTTGTATATGCTTATATCTTGGAAAAGATTTGTTTAATTCTTTAATTTGTTCCCATATAATTTTATATAGTTCATCTTGTGTTTTATCTGCATATTTTTCTTTTACAACTTCTTTATTATACACAATTTTAACTGATACTTTAACATCATCCTTTGCTTTCTCATCAGGCATACCAAATACCATAGATTCTTCAACAAGTTCTAACCTATTTACCAAAGTTTCTAATTCTTCTGGAAATACTTTTTTGCCATTTCTAAGAACAATCATGTTTTTATTTCTGCCTGTTATATATAATATTCCATTTTTATCAAAACAACCTAAATCACCGGTATAAAACCAACCGTCTCTCAATACTTCTTTTGTTAATTCTGGCATTTCATAGTATCCAAGCATTACATTTGGACCTTTTACTCTAATTTCACCAATTCCATTTTCATCTTTATTTACTATTTCTATGGTATCATTAATCATTGGTATTCCTACTGAACCATATTTTAATACTTTGCCATTTTCTGCTGCAATTACTGGAGCTGTTTCACTAAGGCCATATCCCTGAACTGTTTTTATTCCTAAATCATTAAATCCTTGTGCAATTTTACTATCAGCTGGTGCTCCACCAGAAATAACAAATCTTAATTCTCCTCCTAATGCATCAATTACTTGTTTGAATAGTTTTCTTCTAATATCTATATGTAATTTTAGTAAAGTTCTACTAATAATTCTAGCAAATTTAATTAACTTAGTTTTTCCTTGCTTATCAATTTCTTTCATTATTGTTTTATAAATTGCTTCAATTAAAACTGGAACACCAACAAATAAAGTTACTTTATATTCATTTAAATTTTGCTTAATGTATCTTAGTCCATCAGGAAATACGTTTTTTGTACCACTTGCTAGCATCATTATAATACAAGTAGAGCCAAATATATGATGAAATGGTAAAAATGCTATATTAGTGTCTGTTGGTCTAATATCTTCTACACACTGCATTGCATAAATGTTAGATGCAATATTTCTTTGTGATAACATAACTGCTTTTGATTTAGATGTAGTACCTGATGTAAATAACAAAATATTCATTTCATTTTCATTAATTTCTGCTTGTAAGTATTCTTCGTTTCCTTCTTTAAGTAATTTTTCACCTTGTTCAACTAAATCTTTAACCGATTTATATCCTTCTGTTTCACTCATGCATATATATTCTGATAAAGATGTATTTTTATTATTTTTGATTTGAGTTATCTTATCAGATAATTTCTCATCAAAAATTATACAATCAGCTTTACTCCTTATAATAGAGTTTTCTAGTTCATCATATTGTAAATCTTTATCTAGTGGAACTGATACTATTCCACCTAGTAGATTTGCTAAATGTGCAAGAACCCATTCATATCTGTTTTTGCCTATAATTGCTACCCTTTTTCCTTTAAATCCCATACTATATAGAGCTGTACCTAATTTATTAATGTCTTGAAGCATTCTTTCATAAGTTATATCTTCATATGTTATTTTTGATTCTGTTTTATGCTTTATTGTAAACGCTATATTTTTTGCATATACTTCTGCAGAGTGGTAAATAATATCTCTAACATTATTAAATTCTATAGCGTCAAAAATTTTCATTTTCTGTAAATTTCTTTTCATTTATATTTTCTCCCTTGAATTTTAATTACTTAATAAAGTATATCACATATCAGAAATTAAAGAAGTCAAACTGACCTTTTAGTTCAAGTTCTACATTTATATTTTTATAATTTTTTCCCATGGCAAATTTTCTTTTCCAAAATGTCCATAGTTAGTCGTTTCAGTATAAATAGGTTTCTTTAAATCTAAATATTTTATAATTCCATCAGGTGTTAAATCAAATTTTTCTTTTATTAGTTCTACTAATTCTTCTTCTGATTTTTCACTTGTTCCAAATGTATTTACACAAATTGATAATGGTTCTTTCATTCCAATTGCATATGATACTTGAATTTCACATTTTTTAGCATATCCATTTGCTACTAAATTTTTGGCTATATGTCTAAGCATATATGTAGCACTTCTGTCAACTTTACTTGCATCTTTGCCAGAAAAACAACCCCCACCATGTTTTGCATAACCACCATAAGTATCTACAATAATCTTTCTTCCTGTAAGCCCAGTATCACCTAAAGGTCCGCCTATAACGAAACGTCCAGTTGGGTTTATAAATATTTTTGTATTTTCATCAATCATATTTTTAGGAACTACTTCCTTAATTACTTTTTCTGTTACATCTTCTCTTATTTCATCTATTGATGCAGTTTTTAAATGTTGAGTTGATATTAGAATAGTTTCAATTCTTTTAGGTTTGTCATTTTCATATTCTACAGTTACTTGAGTTTTTCCGTCAGGCCTTAAATATGGAATAATATTATTTTTACGTACTTCAGTTAGTTTTTTTGCTAATTTATGTGCCATACTAATGGCATAAGGCATGTAGCTTTCAGTTTCATCACAAGCATACCCAAACATAATGCCCTGGTCTCCTGCACCACCAATATCAACACCCATTGCTATGTCTGGACTTTGTTTTGTAATATCTACATTTATTTTGCAAGTTCTATAATCCATATCAGTTTCACTATTATCAAATCCAATTTCTTTTATTCTTTGCCTTACAATGTTTTCTACATCTAATGTTGCCTTAGTAGTAATTTGCCCTGCAACAGTTATTGTATTACTAGATGCAAATGTTTCTATTGCTACCCTTGAATTTTCATCTTGTTTTAAGCAGTTATCCAAAATAGTGTCTGATATATAATCACATAATTTATCTGGATGTCCTTCTGTTACGCTTTCTGAAGTAAAAAAATAATTTTTCATATGTATACTTTCATTCCTTTCTTTTATACACTTAAATAGTGCAAGTACAAATCTAGTTTATATTCTGATTTTTTAGCATTTAATGTATTTTAAATTATATCAATTTTAATATTTAAAATCAATCATATTTTTTGTTTTTTTTCATAGGCTAATACTGGTGAAGTATATGTGGTTTTCTAATTTTAGTATTAAAAATAAATTTAAGTTAATATTACAAATTACTTTTTCTTTGATTTTAATTTTTGTAACTGTATTTTCTTTTTATCAAATTTCTACTGTTACTGTTTCAAGTAACCCTATTATTTGGTCTGAAAATACAACAGAAGATAATAGTAATGATGAATCTAAAAAGAAAGATTATATTAAATGGTTTGAATTTAATGTTTCTTATGATGTTTTAGATAAAACTTCTAAGTTGGATATTAATTCATATACGAAAAATGAAGATGTAAAATTAAATTGGATTGAACTAATTTCATATCTGGCATGTAAATATGGTAATAACTTTTCAAAATTTAAGCAAAAAGATTTAGATACTTTAGTAGAGAAATTAAGAAATGGTGAAAGTATGTCAGATATTACAAAGAATATGAAAAATTATAACTACTATTATGAAGGTTATGATTCTGTACTGCATGAATTTATTGGTGATTATCAAATAGAAACTTCTGATAAACAATTTGTAGAAAAATATGGGATAAAAGCTTTTCACCCTATTGCAAAAAATTATTCTTACAGTCATTATGATGACTTTGGAGCATCTAGGTCTTATGGTTATAAAAGGTTGCACTTTGGTAATGATTTAATGGGAAGTATTGGTTCACCTGTTATTGCTGTAGAATCAGGTATTGTTGAGGCTGTTGGCTGGAATCAATATGGTGGTTGGAGAGTTGGAATTCGTAGTTTTGATAAAAAAAGATATTATTACTATGCTCATCTTCGTAAAAATCATCCTTATGCAGAAGGATTAAAAGAAGGCCAAATAGTAAAAGCTGGAGATGTAATTGGTTATTTAGGAATGACTGGATATAGTACAAAAGAAAATGTAAATAATATAAATGTACCTCATCTTCATTTTGGAATACAACTGATTTTTGATGAGGTACAAAAAGAAGGTCCTAATCAAATTTGGGTAGATTTATATCATTTAGTAGATTTTCTAAATAAAAATCGTAGTGAAGTATATAAAAGTAATACTGAAACTAAAGATTATTCTCGAAAATATGACATTATTGACCCTTCTATACCTGAATAATTAAACATTTTAAAAGTTTTTCGTATATGTTTTAAAAGTCTCTTGTAGTATATTATTTTAGAGTGGAACGAGGTATAGGGAATGCCTGAAAGGCAAGGGACCCTGTAGCGGAGCGTCCGAAGTGAAACGGCAAAATAATATACTACAAGAGACTTTAATAATGCAAAGAAATTTAAATAATATTTTTCAATTATTTTCGATATCATATAGTCTTTAGTATTTTTATTTTACCTCATACCAATTATCTGCTTCAGAAACTTCTACTTCTAATGGTATATCTAATGAAACTGCTTGTTCCATACAGTCCTTTAATATTTTCTTTACTTTTTCTTTTTGTTCTATTTTACATTCAATTAGTAACTCATCATGAATTTGTAAAATTAATTTTGCATCTAACTTTTCTTCTTTTAATTTATTAAAAACTTTTATCATAGCAATCTTCATAATATCTGCCGCTGTTCCCTGAATTGGCGTATTCATAGCTGCTCTTGAACCGAATTGTCTTACCATATAATTGTTAGAAGACAATTCTGGAATATATCTTCTACGATGATATAAGGTTTCTGCATATCCCTTTTCTTTTGCTTCTTCTACAACATCATTCATAAAAGTTTTTATACCTTCATATTTTTCTAAATATTGATTAATATAGTTTTCAGCCTTTTTTCTACCAATTCCCAATTGTTCTGCTAATCCAAATCCACTAATTCCATACACTATTCCAAAATTAACTGCCTTTGCTGCACTTCTTTGTTCTTTAGTAACTTCATCTAAAGGAACATTAAATACCTTAGATGCTACTTGTTTATGAATATCTTCACCATGTAAGAATGCTTGCATCATATTCTTATCTTTTGAAATATTTGCTAGAATTCTTAATTCTATTTGTGAATAATCTGCATCTATAAATGTATTTCCCTCAGTTGCTTTAAATGCCTTCCTAATTTGCTTTCCTAGTTCTAACCTAGTTGGAATATTTTGCAAGTTTGGCTCTGTTGAACTAATTCTACCTGTTGCAGTAATAGTTTGGTGAAAATATGAATGGATTCTACTTGTTTTTATATTTGCATAAGGTAAAAGTCCTTCTACATACGTAGAATTAAGTTTCATTAAAGTTCTATAATCTAATATTTTTTCAATTACAGGATGTTCTGATTTTAATTTTTCTAGAATGTCTACATCTGTTGAATAACCTTTTTTTGTCTTTTTATATACTGGTAATTTTAGCTTTTCGAATAGTACAATACCTAATTGTTGTGTAGAATTAATATTAAATTCTTCTCCTGATAAACTATATATTTCTTGTTTTAATGTTTCTATCTGTTCTTTTAGTTTATCTCCAAAAGCAATTAATTCTTCTTTATCTACATAAATTCCATCATATTGCATACTTGCCAATACTTTTACTAATGGCATTTCTATATTTTGAAATAATTCTAGTGAATTATATTCTTCTATTTTTTTCATCATTACATCTTCTAGTTTATAAATTGCATATACATACATAGAATTTTGATACTTTTCAAAATTCAAACTTTCATCTTGTTCTTGAGAAAATAATGTCATCTGTGTTTGTTTTTCTTGTTTTATTCCTGCATTTTCCAAATAATTTTCAATATCTAAATTTAAATATTGATTAGATAGTTCTTCTATTGAGTAATGATTGTTTGTTGGATTTAAAATATATGCTGCTATTTCTGCGTCAAAGTAAATACCGTTTAAGTCAATTTCAGTTTGCTTCAATATTACTATATCTTCGTTTAAATGGTGTCCGGTATTTTTTTATATTAACATCTTCTAATATTTCTTTAAAATATGAAATAAAGTTATTTTCATTATCTATTTTAATTTCATAAATTGTGTTATCATCTGACCAGATATATATTGCGTTAATTTGTTTTGGAATAATAACTACTCTGTCTTGATTATTATTTTTTATTTCTTGTTTTTGAAAATGATAAATCATCTTTTTATTTTGTTTAATTTTTTTTATAATTTCTTGTAATATGTTTGTGTCTGCAAAAGTTATTGATTTTACCTCAAATAATTCATGAATATCTTTTGGAGACTCTGCCTCTCCATGTAACTCAAAACGTTCTATAAAGCGATTAAAGTTTAGTTCTTTAAATTTAGTAAATACTTCTTTCTCGTTCCATTCTTTTCTTGTTAAATCATCAATAGATTCTTCAATAGGAACTTCAATGTTTATTGTTCCTAATGTTCTTGATAGTTCAGCTAAGTCTTTATTTGCTATTAATTTTTCTTTTGTTTTTGGCTTTAAGTCATCTTCATTTTTTTCTATTGCGTCATAAAGTTCTTTAATAGTATGATATTGTTTTATAAGTTCTAAAGCTGTTTTTTCTCCAACTCCAGGAACTCCTGGTATATTATCAGAAGTATCTCCTTGTAATCCCTTTACCTCTATTAATTGTTTAGGAGTTACTCCATATTTTTCTATTACAGCCTTTTCGTCAAACACATCAACCTCTGTTTTTCCCATTTTAGTGTGTGGAATACGAACTTTAATATTTTTAGATGTAAGTTGAAAAGTATCTCTATCGCCAGAAACAATAGTAACGTCCAAGCCTTTTTTCTCTGCTCTTTTAGACAATGTTCCTAAAATATCATCTGCCTCATAGCCTTCTTTTTCAATAATTGCAATATTCATTGCCTTTAAGATGTCTTTTATAATAGGCAATTGTTCGGCAAGTTCATTTGGCATCCCTTTACGATTTGCTTTATAACCTGCATACATTTTATGTCTTGCTGTTGGAGCCTTTAAATCAAATGCAACCATTAGATATTCAGGTTCTATATCTTCTAAAACTTTAAATAATATAGCTAAAAAACCATATACTGCATTAGTATATTTACCGTCTGGTGTTGTTAGTATTTTAGAATTCATAATACCATAAAATGCCCTATTTAAAATACTATTTCCGTCAATCAAAACAATTTTTTTCATTATTCAGCTCCTATCTCAATTAAGTTTAATAAATATATGCAATTATGTGGTCTATTTAAAATAAAAATAATTTTCTATTCTAATAAATTCCAATGCCTTTCATGTAATTTATGTATGCTTGATCAATATTTTTCCATTCTGTAACTTTATTATCTAAAGTTTGCTCATTAATAACGCCTTGAGAAAAATTTTCATAATTTTTAATAATTTCTTCTTTGAAGCCATCCGGATATTGCCTACTTAATATTCTAGAAATATCATCGTATTTATTACCAAAACCTGCAAATCCAAAGTCTATAATAGCACTAACTTTATTATTGTTATCTAGTAATACATTGCTTGAATTTAAATCACCATGAACCAAACATTCTGATTCATCTATTGTATCTGAAAATTTCCAAAATTTCATATCATTTTTGCTTACATGTTTTGTTAAAAGTTCATCTAAGAACTCTCTTAAATCCAATCCTATATTATTAGTAGTAAATATGGTATTTTTCTCAAATTTAATATTATGTAATTCACACATGAATTTAGCAATATCTTTTGATATATTCTCTATTTCTTCTTGTGATAATTCATCTATTTTTTCACCAAGCGGAGTTCCTTCAATTTTTTTGTGCATGCTAAAAGGTCTTCCATTGTCATATTTAAGTTCTAATTTACATGTGTCAAAGCTTGTTCTTTTATAAATATATTGTGAAAATTGACAATCCTTTACAATTGTTCTAGACCAAAATTCATCACGTGGAAATCTAAAAAAGTAGTTGCCTTGGTCTGTTTCTACTTCATAAACAATGTTTGTCCATCCGGTTGTAATTAATTTCATTTTATATACTTTATTATTTTTTAATGCTTCTTTAATAATTGGTTCGAAGTTTTCATCTGTTTTAAAATAAATGTCTCTCATGTGATTAGTCCCTTCAATTTTATAATATTATGCTTAAATATAAAGTTTTTATTTATATAAAAGACTTTTATTAAATAGTAATTTATTTCTTAAAATTACTATAATTAAGTATTTTCTAAGTTGATGCTGGTACTACATACATATCCTTATCATATAATTGTACCACTTTCTTATATCTCTCATATACCTTTTTATATCCTGACAAGTATTTTGCAATATCTGGATGACTAAATGGTATTACTTTAAAATTGCTCCAAGTTGCTTGGTTATAATAAGTATAAATTAATTCATTTTTAACATCATCAATTTTTATAGAGCTTTCCTCACCTTTTGTTGTCTTCGTTATTTTCAAAGAACTCATAAGTCCAACAGTTTTGTTATAATTTTCATCCTGATATTGTGCTGAAATAAAGTTTCCTAATGAGTAGAATACTAAAGTATCATCTATCCATTCTACTGGTTCCAATACATGTGGATGAGTTCCAATAACTAAGTCTACTCCTTGTTCTGATAAGAATTTAGCTTCATCTTTTTGATACTCTGAAGGTTCTGTAGTATATTCTATTCCACAGTGCATTGCAACAATTAAAACATCAACTTTATCTCTAACTCTTGCAATATCTTCTTTTACTTTTTCTTTATATTCCTGATATTTAGTATCTCGTTTTGGGTCATTGATTCTTAAATCAGTAGGCCATACATTTACTAAATACTCCTTACCTTCTGGAACAGGTATTCCATTAGTTCCATAGGTATAATTTAGCATAGTATATGTAATTCCATTTTTCTCCATAATTTTCACTTCGTCACGTTGTTCAGAAGAATTGTAACTTCCAACTGCTAATACATCCTCTTGCTTATCCCAATACTTTCTAGAATTTAGTATGGCTTGCTCTCCTCTATCCATTGTATGATTTGTAGCTGTACTCACTAGGTTAAATCCTATGTCTACCATATTTCCGCCAGCTTCATAAGGTGAATTAAAGCAAGGATAATCAGAAAGCCCTATACCACTTCCACCTAAAATTGTTTCTTGATTATAATAAGCAACATCATAGCCTTTTACTTTTTCTTTAATATATGTAAGCATTGGTTTAAAATTATAACCTTTATTATTGGCATTTCGATGTGCCTCTTTATATATACTGCTATGTATTAAGTTATCCCCTACCATAATAAGTGACATGCTTGTGGTTTGCTCCTCATCTTCTGCCACGCTATCTACTTTTGCATCACTTATCGTGCCAATTGTGTCTTTTCTTTGATTAATAAATTCTTTTATTATAAAAATTGAAACTAATATAATTACTAGTAATACTAATATTACTAATATAAGTTTGTTCGTATTTTTTCTTCTTTTTATAACATATTTTTCTTTCATAATTTACATCCCTCAATTTATATAAACATATTTTTTAATTTATTTCCTATTTCATAGCCTTTTTTATAAAATTCTTCAATACTTATTTTTAGATAGTCATTCCTGTAAACTAATTCCAATGTTACAGGTCCTTCATAATTACATTGTTTTAAATTTTTTATTGTTTCTTCCCAATTTAATGTTCCGTCAAATGGTATTAAATGTGAATCATCAGTTTTATCATTGTCATGAAAATGCACTGCAAATATTCTATTCTTGAATTTGTTAAAATCAAATTCATCATTAAAATGCACATGATAATGTCCTGAATCAAAACATATTCCAACATTTTCATTATCTATATTTTCAATTACATAGTCTAAATATCCTTTTATTTTAGTATTTTCGAAAGCAATCTTTATATTTAATGATTGTGCATAGTCTGCGATTTCTTGTAATCTTTTTATTCCTATTTTATTATATTTAGGTGCCTTGTTGCTACTTGTTAAATGCATAATTACCATTGGAATATTGTTTTGTTTACAGATTTTAATGTCATTTTTATATTTTTCTATTAGTTTATCTACTATTTTATTTTCTATCCATATATCATTTATGTTTTCATATCCTAAATGTGCAAAAATAACATTTAATCCAATTTGTTTTATATATTTTAATTGCTCTTCTTGTGTGGGCTTCCAATTTCTATTATACCATTGTATAAATACATTTTCAAAACCGGCATTTTTTATTGCATTAATTGTTTGTATTGCATTGGCATTTTTATTACTATTACTTACTACAACGGCAATTTGCCTATTGTTCATATTTTAAATCTCCTCATTTTCTATTGTCTAAATATCAGTTATTTTAATAAATTTTATACTATTATATTGGTTTCATTTATCATATTCTTTTAGCATTTTCATGCTCTCTGTAAAACTTATATTTTGCTCATTAAAACTATTAATTTTTTAATTTTCTTTAAACCAAGATTACTATATCATATTTTAAAAATTTTTTCTATAAATTATCTATAATAATATTAAAAAAATAAAAGATACTAGATAATTCTAATACCTTTTATTTTTTACTTGCATCTTGCTAGCACTGTTATATTTAGTATGTTTTATAATTTTAATTTATTGAATAATCTTGATAATTATTACCAAATTATACTTTAATAAGCACTTTCATCACTCAAATCACCACTTAATGTTTCTATTTCACCATTACTATTTAATACTATATATTTTAATAAATATTCTGTTAAATCAGATCCTGTGTTTTTTTCTCCTGAAATTTTCAAAACTATTTTTCCGTTAACAATTTGTAACTCTGCTGAATTAATTAAATTCATTGATGTGTCAGCATTAAGCCTAAATATTATATTTCCTGAATAATCAACTTTCATAATAGTGTCTTTATTATTATCACCAATTAAAATAATTCCATCACTCATCATATTTACTTTAATTTTTTCACCAACTATAACAGGTTCAATAATATTCTCGCCAGTTTCTAAATCAAGCAGATATAAATCATTATCTACTACAATTGCTAACTTTTTAGTGTCATAATCAATTGGGCTTACAAATGATTTGGTTGAAGAATAATCAAACTCCCTACCCCATATTTTATTTAATTGTTTATCAAAATAGTCTATATAAACGTGTTTCGTTCCTTTATCATATGTAGAAACTATAAAATGCTGAAAATCTGCTGATATAAATAACCTTTTTTGGATATTATCTGATAGTTCATTATGTATCTTATTGTAAGTTATCATACCTGTGTTTTTATACATGTTAAATACTTTAAAGTTCGCATTTGACTGATTATCTAAAGTAATTTTATAAAAATCTCCGAAATCATTTGAGTCATAATCTTGTCCTTTTACAGCTTCATTGACCTTTATATCTTTTCCAAATATATATTCTGCAATGTTTTTTAATGTACTAAATGAATATATTTGAATAACATTAGGAGAATATACTGATACTCCTCCTACATTTTCATAATTTTGTTCAATTTTCACAACATTATTTGCTTGGATTTTTGATACCATATAAGTTTTTCCATCGATTTCTTTATTTTCCACATCTATGTATCTTCCTAATACATATAACATATCGTTCTTTGATAGTCTCTCATTTAGTTGTTTTCCAGAAATAACAAGTAATCGTTCAACTGGTATATCTTCTATTTTTGTATCTTCGTAATAATTATACATAGTAATTCCACAATCAACGGCTAACACTTCAAATTCGTCATTAGTAGATTTTAATACTTTAATCACTGCTACCGGAATGCAAACTTTTGCTCCTTGAAATACTTGTGGATATTTTTGTGCATCTTTTGAAGAAAACTCGAAATAATTATCATCAAAATAATTGATAATATCTTTTTGAACTTCATCCAAATTTTCATCATCTATGTTCATATTAGCAAAACTAACATTGGCAGTAGTTTGTTTAAATCCATTCACTTCTTCACTATTACTTTTTTCTATATCTACATTTGTTGAATTCCAAATATTGTTAACTATATATACTGTAACAATTATTGCTATTATACATATTATTGCTATAATGCTAATCATTATAACTTTCTTTTTAAATGTTTTTTTACTTACTTCTTTTATTTCTTCATTCTCATCTTTTTTCATATTAATATTGCATCTCCTTTTAGATTTTTTATTCACTTTTATTACACATATTTAACTTTGAAAGGCAATTATTTTTAACATTGTTTATCTTTGATTGCGGTTTTTATATGATACATTATCTATCTGTTTTTGATACCTTTCTTCCTCTAATTGAACTATTAAGAAATTCTTAATAGTTCAACTTTCATCTAATTCATTATATTCATATATAGTTTTATATGTTGATTAATTGCAGATGTTGTAACATCATATAGAGTAGCTAACATTTTTTGCGTAAGTCAAACATTTTCATTTTTAAGTCTTACTTCTCATTGTTTGAATTAAATTACCACAACCTATATTCAATTTTTTGTTATTTATTAATTGTTTTTTTAAAATTTTTTGTAACGATGTATTTTCAGGCAAACTATTATAATCAACACACTCTTGCATTTCAAAAACAAAATTTAATATGTCTTTAGTTGCATCTTCTCC
>CANRPQ010000009.1 GCA_947632525.1 uncultured Clostridia bacterium | reverse complement strand
AAAATTTAGCCCTAAAAAACTAAATTTTTAGGGCTAATGTTTAAAAAATTTTGGGACATTTTCAAATTTCATTGACATATTGTTAAGTTTTATCATAGTGTATTTCATATAATATATTTGAAACAATTTTTGGTTTTTAGAGTTTATATGTTTTCTAATTTAATGTGTACTTCTCGCAATTGTTCCCTTGAAACAGTTCCTGGTGCCCCCATCATTAAGTCCTGTGCTTTACTATTCATAGGGAAAGCAATAACTTCACGGATACTTGCACTGTCAGTTAATAACATTAGCATTCTATCAATTCCTGGTGCAATTCCAGCATGTGGTGGTGCACCATATTGAAAGGCTTGATATAGTGCTGAAAATTTTGTTTTAATATCTTCTTTTGTATATCCAGCAATATCAAAAGCTTTTTCCATAATTTCAATATCATGGTTTCTAACTGCTCCTGATGATAGTTCTATTCCATTACAAACAATATCATATTGATATGCTAAAATATCTAAAGGTTTCTGTTCTGTTAGCGCTTTTAATCCACCTTGTGGCATAGAAAATGGATTATGGCAGAAAGAAATTTTACCATATTCATCTAATTCATACATTGGAAAATCTATAATCCAACAAAAAGAGAAAGTATCTTTATTAATTAGTTTTAAACGATTTCCTAATTCAGTTCTAATTTGTCCTGCAAATTCATTTGCTCTTTTTTCATTATCTGCAATGAAGAATATTGTGTCTCCTTTGCTTAATTCTGCTAGTTCTATTAACTCATGCTTTTTATCTTCTGGAATGAATTTATCAATTGGACCTTTGAATGTTAAATCTTCTTGTATCTCTAAATATCCTAGTCCTGGCATACCAATAGACATTGCATATTCCAAAAATTTTTCATGAAATCCTTTTGATAAATGTTTTGTTACTTTAATTGCTCTAACTGTTCTTCCTATAAATGGCTTAAAAGTACATTCTTGAAAGAACTTAGTTAAATCTATAATGTATAATGGATTTCTTAAATCTGGTTTGTCACTTCCATATTTTATCATTGCCTCTTTATATGGAATACGTGGAAATGGGTATTCTATTATTTTTTTATCAGAAAATTTTGTAAATGTGTTATAAATTACAGGTTCTATTGCATTAAATACATCTTCTTGTGTACTATATGACATTTCCATGTCTAGCTGATAAAATTCCCCTGGGCATCTATCTGCTCTTGCATCTTCATCTCTAAAACAAGGTGCTATTTGAAAGTATTTATCTATTCCTGATACCATTAGTAATTGCTTAAATTGCTGAGGAGCTTGTGGTAGTGCATAGAACTTTCCTGGATGTAATCTGCTTGGTACTAGGTAATCTCTTGCTCCCTCTGGTGAAGAACTTGTCAAAATTGGTGTTTGAACTTCTAAAAATCCTTGTGTAATCATTTGCTCTCTTAAAAATTGTAATACCTTTGCCCTTAAAACTAAATTATCCTTTAATCTACTATTTCTTAAATCTAAATAACGATATTGTAATCTTAAGTCTTCTCGTACTTCCCTATTGGTATTTACTTCAAAAGGTAAGTCTTTTGTTCTTTTTCCTAAAACTTCAATTTTTTCAATACGTATTTCTACTAGTCCTGTATCTAATTTTTCATTAATAGTTTCTTTATCTCTTTTTTTAACAGTTCCTTCAACCATTACTGAAGATTCTACTGGAATATGAGAAGCAAAGTCCACATCTTCTGTTCTTCCAGATGTAACTACTTGCGTAATTCCATACATGTCACGAATGTCTAAAAATACTAATCCACCTAAATCTCTAATTGTTTCTACAAAGCCTGCAATTTTTACTTTTTTACCTACATCTTCTAAACGAATTTGATTGCAGTTATGTGTGTGATAATAACTCATAAAAAAACCTCTCTTTCTTTGTTTTTTATAGTGCTTTGGGAAACAAAAAGTCCCTTGCACTATTTCTTAGTGCAGGGACGAAATTTTTCCGCGGTACCACCCAGCTTGAGATTTATTTTTATTGTAAGTAATAAAATCTCCACTTATTTTAAAAATCTTTTGCTCCTATGTGTTGGCCTAACTATGTTCTTCTATAAAAGGCTCTCAGCGCATTCACCTTTTTTCTCTGTTAGTAACTTTTAGCTGGTCGTCATATTCATCACAAATAGAAATTTAAATTTAAAAATAATTTGCTTTTTATTTTACTACCATGATTTTTATCTGTCAAGATTATTTTTTCAATTTTTTGCCTATACTTCTTTTCCATAATAACTGTCTAATAATATTTGTTTTAATTCCTCTACTAATGGAAGTCTTGGGTTTGCTGTTGTACATTGATCTTCAAATGCCCTATCTGCTAGCATATCTACTTTACTTAAGAATTCTTGCTCGTTAATTCCTGCTTCTTTAAAAGATTTTGGAATATTTAAGTCATTATTTAATTTTTTTATTTCTGCTATTAAAGAGTTAACCCCTTCTTCATTACCGTATGCAGGGAAATTCATTCTTCTTGATAAATCTGCATATTTTTGATCTGCAATATAATACTCATATTTTGGGAATGACACAAATTTAGTAGGTTTTTGGCTATTGTATCTAATAACATATGGCAATAAAATAGCATTGATTCTACCATGTGGAAGATGAAATTCTGCACCTATTTTATGTGCAAGTGAATGGTTTACACCTAAGAAAGCATTTGTAAATGCCATTCCTGCAATTGTACTTGCATTATGCATTTTTTCTCTTGCTACCCTATTTGAACCATTGTTATATGCTTCTCTTATATTCTTAAATACTAATTCTACTGCTTTTTCTGCTAAACCATCTGTAAAATCAGATGCCATGTTTGATACATAAGCTTCTATTGCATGTGTTAATACATCCATTCCGGTATCTGCTGTAATTGATTTTGGAAGGCTCATTACCAAGTCTGGATCAACAATAGCAACATCTGGGGTTAGTTCATAGTCTGCTAGAGGGTATTTTTTGTTTTGTTTTTTGTCTGTAATAACTGCAAAGGATGTTACCTCAGAACCTGTTCCAGAAGTTGTTGGAATTGCAACTAATTTAGATTTTGTTCCAAGCTTAGGGAATTTATAGGTACGCTTTCTAATATCCATGAATTTTAACTTCATTCCTTCTGCATCTGCTTCTGGATGTTCGTAAAATAACCACATTCCTTTTGCAGCGTCTATTGGGCTTCCACCACCTAACGCAATAATTACATCTGGTTTGAATTCTCTCATCATTTCAACACCTTTATAAATAGTATCAAATGATGGATCTGATTCTACCTCTGAAAATATCTCAGAATGTACATGTTGAGGTCTTTTTCTTAGGTGATATAATATTTTATCTACATAACCAAAATTTACCATTGATTCATCTGTTACTATAAATGCTCTTGTGATGTCTGGCATTTTTTCTAAATATCCAATAGAGCCTGCTTCAAAATATATTTTTTCTGGTACTTTAAACCATTGCATATTAACCCTTCTTTTGGCTACTCTTTTTATATTTATTAAGTTAACTGATGATACATTTGCTGTTGTTGAATTTCCTCCAAAACTTCCACATCCTAAAGTTAATGATGGCATATTTGTATTATATATATCACCTATTGCACCATGTGTTGATGGAGAGTTTACAATTATTCTTCCTACCTTAACTTTTTCAGAGAATTTTTGTATTGTTTCTTCATTTTCTGAATGAATAACTGCTGAATGTCCAAGTCCTCCAAATTCAATCAATTTTTCTGCTAAATCAATTCCTTCATCTTCGTTTTTTACTACATAATATGCAAGTACAGGGCTTAGTTTTTCTTTTGAAAATGGATATTCAATTCCAACACCATTTTCTTTCAAAACTAATACTTTTGTATCTTCTGGAACTTTTATACCCGCTCCCTTTGCAATATTATATGGACTTTTTCCTACTATATCTGCATTTAGGGCGCAACCTTTTTCTGCAACAAACATGCTATCTCTTAGTTTTTTAGTTTCTTCTTCACTTAAGAAATAGCAACCTGCTTCTTTCATTAATTTTTCAAATTCTTTTGAAATTTCTTTATCTACAATAACTGATTGCTCTGAGGCACAAATCATACCATTATCGAATGCCTTTGATAATACTAAATCATTTACAGATGTTTTTAAGTTTGCAGTTTTATCAATATAGCAAGGTACATTTCCAGGTCCAACTCCTAAAGCTGGCTTTCCACAAGAATATGCAGACCTTACCATTCCGGCACCACCGGTTGCTAAAATAAGGTTAACATCTGGGTGATTCATTAAGGCTCTAGTTGCCTCAACTGAGGGTTCTTCTATCCATAAGATGCAGTTTTCTGGTGCACCAGCTTTAACTGCTGCATCTCTTAAAATAGTAGCTGCTGCTACACTACATTTTTGTGCATTTGGGTGAAATCCAAAAATTATAACATTTCTAGTTTTTGCTGCAATAATGGACTTGAACATTGTAGTAGAAGTTGGATTTGTAACAGGAGTAACACCGGCTATAATACCAATTGGCTCTGCAATTTCTTCATAACCTTCTTCTTCATTTTCTGAGATTACACCTACTGTTTTATCATATTTAATGCTATGATATACATATTCTGTTGCAAACATGTTCTTTGTAATTTTATCTTCATAAATTCCGCGTCCAGTTTCTTCTACTGCCATTTTTGCAAGTTCCATATGATGTTCTAGCCCAGCCATAGACATTTGCTTAATAATTTCGTTTACTTGCTCTTGGTCTAATTCTAAATATTCTTCAGACGCTTTTTTTGCTTTTTGCACAAGATTATTAATCATCTCTTGAATATGATTTTTTTCTTCTTCACTTAATTCTTTTGCCATTTTCTTTTTCTCCTTTTTTGTATTTTTCAAAGTATATAAACTTTGATTTTCTTTTGTTATATTATTTCCATTAATGGTTATTATATACTAATGATTTTATTTTGTAAAAATTTATTTTATTTTTTCGATTTCCTCTTTGGTTAATTCTGTAATCTCCATAACAGTATCAATATCTATTCCTTTTTTTAACATGTTTTTTGCATCTTCTAATTTACCCTCTATTTTGCCATCTCTTCTTGCCTCATACATTCTTTGCTCATTATCCATTCTTTCTATTTCTGCTTTTAATGCCATTCTTCTTAATGTTTCATCTCTACTTATTTTATCTAGTTCTTCTTTTGCATCTTTGATATCTTCGTTCTCTTCCATTATTTTGGTTACCTCCATGTTTTCTGGATTTTCCAAAAACATCATCCATTGCAATAGCTCATCTTCTTTATTATTTTCATATTCCTTGATTGCTTTTGGCATCTCTATGATATCAATTTCTAAATATGGTGTCAATACTTTATCCCTATATTTCTCCTCTCTTATCTGCCACTTTGTATGTGCTTTTATTATTTCTTTAAATTGCTCTATATTGTCGTTTATTATTATTATACTTATTGTTTTTCTTAACTCTGAATATTTCTCCCCTATTTGTAAGTTTGATGCATATATCTTTGACCAGTAGTATAAAAATCTTTCCATCATCTTTTCATGTGTTGATAATTGCATTTCTATATCACATTCTACATTATCATTTATTATTGCTCTTAAATCTAATCTTCCATTTTTATTGTCCTTATTATCATTTAATAGGTCTTTGCTTTTATCTAAATCTATTTTATTTATTTTTATCTTTAGTATATCCTCTAACATTGCTTTTGTTATGCTTTCTTTTCCTCGTGTAAACAAAGCTTGAAACACCACATCATTTGTAGGTTTTAATAGTTCTTGATTTTTATTTGTTTGTCCTTTCGTTTCTAATTTTTCTTCCATAGACAAGTCCTCCATATAAAATAAATTTTATACTCATAGACAAAAGACATAAACTTAATATTTCTATTGTTTAATTTTGTTGGGATTTTTTTAGATTTTAATTAACTTGAATTTTAAAATTTTCATTAGAGTTTGTAATAGAAATTAAATTAAATTAAAATGAAAATGAAAATGGAAAATAAAAGTAGAGTTAAAAATAAAATAATAACTTTATAATTTAATATTAAGATTTAAGTTGTTAAAAATTGGAATTAAAACTTTAGATTTAAAATTAAAATTATGTAATTAAATACTAAATATTAAAATTGATGCCTTTTGGCTAGAAATATAATAACGTTATTATATATACAAATATTACATTTTGCAAGATAAATCGTGTGACATTTTTCTGCAAATTTCGTCATTTATTTCATACTTGTGTAAAGCCAGTAAATTAGCGGAATAACACAGCCTTGTTAGATGTTGTATTACTTAATGTTCCAAAAAACGTATAATATATCATTTGAAGTGAAACGAGGTATAGGGAATGCCCGAAGGGCAAGGGACCCTGTAGCGGAGCGTCCGAAGTGAAACGGAAAAGATATATTATACGTTTTTGGTCACAAATATTAAAAAGCAATGACAGGCGTTCACTGCACTGTACATTAACTATTTATTTTTTACAAGTACTTTTTTTAAATTTTTTATTTAAATGTTTTCAAAATTTCGCCGGGTGAAAAGTTTTTTATAAAAACCACTTGTAATTTTTGTAAAACTATGGTAAACTTATAAATAGTCGATTTTAGATTGCTTATAGGAGGTGCATTAAAATGGCAAAATGTGATATTTGTGGAAAAACATTATCTCATGGAAACAAAATTAGCATTGCTCGTTCTCATGTTAGTAGAAGAGCTACTAGAACATTTAAGCCAAATTTAAGAAGAGTAAAAGCTATTATTGAAGGGCAACCAAAAACAATTCATGCATGTACAAAATGCTTACGTTCTGGAAAAGTAGTTAGAGCTTAATTTTTAAATGTTAATAAATGAGTATAAAATAAAATCGAGACTATTAATATTAATAGCCTCTTTTTGTGTTTCATTCATACATAAATTTTCTATGTATTACTTTTCTTTAATTCCAAATAGGAGTTTTACTATTCCCCTTAAACATTTTGGAACTTTTTTTACAACAATTGTCATTTTTTCTCCACTCTCCTATCTATACTATATAAGTAGATTATCTCTTATTTTTAGCTCATCATTTGTTATTATTTTATTTGTCATTTGCAGGATAACCATGTAAGACCAACAATTACAATAGCTACTCCTATTATAAATAACCAGCCTGATATAGGAAGTAATAAAACAAGTAAAATTCCTAGTCCTAGTCCAATCAAACAAACACCAATTGTCTTTTTTAATGCACATAACATGATTTTACTCCCCCTATCTTTTTTATATATTATATTCCTTTGTTTTATATTAGTTACCTTTTTATGTATTTCTTTTATTGATTTTAATATCTCTAAATGCTATAATGTACTTATGTTACAGTCACTTACAAAATTTACTTTGTTTTAGGGAGCAATATTCAAAATGAAAAAAGAAGAAATAGTTGAAATTTTTAAATTGTTAAAACAATTATATCCAGATGCTAAATGTAGTTTAGACTTTAATACTCCATTTGAAATGATGATAGCAGTTATGCTTTCTGCTCAATGTACTGATGAAAGAGTGAATAAGGTAACCGCTGAATTTTTTACTACCTATAATAAACCTGAAGACTTTGCAAATATGCCGATAGATAAAATTGAGAATTTGATTCATTCTTGTGGGTTTTATCATAATAAGGCAAAAAATATTAAGCTTGCCTCTCAAAAAATTTTAAATGATTTTAACGGAGAGGTTCCTAAAACAATGGAAGAATTGATGACTATTCCTGGCGTTGGTAGAAAAAGTGCTAATGTTATTATGCTAGAGGCATTTAATAACCCACAAGGAATTGCAGTTGATACTCATGTAAAAAGATTGTCAAAGCGTATTGGTTTTTCTAATAAATCAGAGCCTGAAAAAATTGAACAAGATTTATTAAAACAAATACCAAAAGAATATTGGAAAGATGCTAACCATGTACTTATTTGGCATGGTAGAAATATATGTAAATCGCAAAATCCTAAATGTGAAAAATGCCCTTTACATCATTTGTGTAAAAATCCAGTTAAATAATAAATTCAATAAAAATTGTACTTAGGTGCAGTTTTTATTTTTTTGTATATTTTTATATTTTTTTATAATAATAACAATTATAGAGGTGATTGTTTTGACTAATATTAATTGTTCTGAAGATTGTATTTATCAAAAGGACGGAAAATGTTCTTTTGAAAATATTAGCGAGAAAAAAATAACTTCTTTTAATGATTGTGCTTATTTTATTTCAAAGTCTGTGCTTCCTTCTTCTAAAAGTAAAGTGTAATGTATAAACTTAAATTCAATTGACTTTCTCCCTAATTTAGTATAATATTATAGACATCAAAATATATTAAATTATGGAGGTTTATTATGAGAGTAACAAAAAAATTATTATTCGTTATGTTAGCTTGTTTATTGGCTCTTGCCCCTATCTGTTTAGCTAGTAGCGAGCCTGTTGTAATGAGTAACGACACAAATGTAAAACCAATAAATATCATTAATTCAGACATATATAAATTTGAACAAAATGTTGTTATTGAAGGTTCTACAAATGGTAATGCTTTTGCAATGGGAAGTGCCGTTACAATTAAAGGTAAGGTTGATGGTGATTTGTTTGTACTAGCTAATACTTTAACTGTTGAAGATTCAGCTGTTATTTCTGGTAACATTTTTGTTTTAGCAAATTATGTTTCTATGAGTGGAAGTGCTAATGATATTTATGCATTTGCTCAAGGTTTTGATTTAGTAAGCGGAAGTACTGTTAAGCGTGATATAAGAATTTATTCTTCAGCAGTAAAATTAGAAGGTGTTATTAATAGAGATGCCTATATTACTACAAATGATATTAAAATGCCAGATGATGCGAAAGGTTTAATTAAAGGAGATTTAAATTACACAAGTGGTCAAGAATTAACTTTACCTAAAGATGCTATTTCAGGAGAGATAAAGTATAATAAGTATGAAGTAAAAACTCCTTCTACAGAAGAAATAATTTCAGCTTATATTGTAAGATTTATTACTACCATTATTTATGCAGTTGTAGTTATTTTACTTGCTACTTTCTTTGCACCTAAGTTTATAGAAAAAGCAAGTTATACTTTTACTAAACGACCATTTATAAGTGCAGGAATTGGTATATTATCTATTGTATTAATTCCAGTACTTGCAATTATTTTACTTGTTACTACTAGAGTTTTAAGTTATGTTTCTATGGCTATCATTGCTGTATATGCTTTAATATTATCTATTACTCTTCCTATTTTCAGTATGATAGGTGGTAAATTTATTACAGATAAATTAGGAACTACTTCAAAAGGTAAATTTATATTATTCTCAATTTTATGTGCTATTGGTTTATGGTTATTACAAATCATTCCATATGTTGGTGGATACATATCATTATTTATCTATGTAGTAGGACTTGGAGTATTCCTATTCTCTTTCTTTATGAGAAAAGATGTAAGTCAAATTAAAGATAATAATACTAAATAGAGTTTAAAAAAGTGCATTTCGTTTGAAATGCACTTTTAATTTATTTTTTTTAACTTCTGAACAATTTCATTATAATTATCTGAATTTATAATAGCACTTCCAGAAACTAATATGTTGGCTCCAGCTTGTTTAACTTCTTCTGCGTTTTCAGCATCTATTCCGCCGTCTGCTTCAATATCAACTTCTATTTGATTATCTTCAACATACTTTTTTAATGCTCGTATTTTTTCTATTGTTTTAGGAATTAATTTTTGACCACCTTTTCCTGGCTCCACTGTCATTACTAATATCAAATGAACAAGCGGTAAAAACTCTTTTACTTCTTCTATTTTGGTATCTGGTTTAACTGAAAGCCCAACTCTTATATTATTTTCTTTTATTGTTTTTATCCATTTTAATACTTGTTCTTTACTTTCTGCTGCCTCTAAATGAAATGTAATTATATTAGGGTCAAATACCAAGAAGCTATTAATATAACTTGATACGTCCTTTACCATTAAATGTACATCCAATGGTAAATTAGAAATACTATTTAGGTATTCACAATATTCTAGCATTTTATCTACTGTATTATTTTTTACAAATTGCCCATCCATTACATCAATATGAAAATAATCAATTTTGGCTGTTTCTAAATTGTATAATGTTTGAATTGTATTTTCGCCTTTCACATTTAAAATTGATGCTGAAACTTCTACCATATTTATTCCCCCAATTTATGTTATTACTGAATAATGTCTAATCAATTGTTAAAGTTTGAGTATTATCAGATAATGTAAGTTGTTCTTCTCTATATTTAATTTCATCTACGAATATTTTTACTGTTACGGTTCCTTTTCCTTGAATGGTTTGTGTTATATTTGTGCTATCTTTTCTTTGGTGTTCTTCTCTATATACATTATCGCCATCTACTTCAATTCTAAAGTTTACTGTTGGATTAATTTCATTGCCTTGCGCATCTTTTTCAATAGTTGATTTATCACCTAATACAGATTTTAGATTTACTATTATTGTTGCTGTTTTTAAGTCTTCAATACGGTTTATAGTAACTGTAATTTTAGTTCCTTCATCAACAGTTTCTCCTGCTTCAATGCTTTGTTTTGTTGCTTTTCCTGTTGTTTTAGTCATATCCTCTTCATATACTATTGTTACCTCTAAATCTGCTAAATCTTTTTTAACTTCTGCTTCAGATTTTCCAATAACGTATGGTACAACTACTTTCTTTATTCCAGTTCCTTTACTTACATATACTTTTACTGTTGAACCTGTTTCTATTTCTTTTTCATCATCTGGTGAATATTTTATAACATTTCCTTCTTCTACTGTTTTACTTGTCTCTTCTATTTTTTCAATTTCTAGTTTTAACTCGTCTTTTAAATATTTTTCTACTTCTTCATATTTTTTTCCTACAACATTTGCTTTTTCTATTTTAACCATTTCAGTTCCCTTGCTGACTGTTAATTTAATTGTAGAATTTTCATCAATTGTTTTATCTTCTTCGAAAGGTGGAATTTGTGAAATAATTTTTCCTTCTTCTACTTCTTTGTTATATACTTCTTCTGCTATTTCTATGTTTATGTTTTCACCTTCATATAGCTTTTTAGCTTCTTCTACTGATAGTCCTGCTAAGTTCTTTAATTCAATTTGAGATGTACTACCACCATCTAATATAAGTTTTGTTGTAAAATAGCCAATAACTGGTACAAGTACTATAATCAATAATATAATAACTGTTATCCAAACTTTTTTAGCAGTTGGATGTTGTTCAAAATATCTTGCCAATTTTCCTTTTGGTTTCGTATTTGTTCTTCTTTCTTGTGCTGACTCCTCAATATTTTCGTTTAAAGTTGGTATTCTTTGAGTGTATCTCATTGTTTCACTATTTCTTTTTACAAAGCTACCTTCTGGGTCTTTTAGAGATAAACTTAAATCTTTTAACATTTCTGTAGCAGATTGATATCTTAAGCTAATATCCTTTTCCATTGCTTTCATAATTATTTTATTTATTGCAAAAGGAATTGCTGGGTTTAGTTTAATTGGTTCTACTGGCTTTTCTTGCATATGTTTTAATGCAATAGATACTGGTGTATCTGCGTCAAATGGGACTCTGCCTGTTAGCATTTCATACATTACAACTCCTAGAGAATAAATATCAGATTTTGCATCTGTATATCCACCACGTGCATGTTCTGGAGAGAAATAATGTACTGAGCCAATTGTTGTTCCAAATGCTGTAATAGTAGAGTTTGAAACTGCCTTGGCAATTCCAAAGTCTGTTACTTTAGCAATTCCATCTTCTGTAATTATAATATTATGTGGTTTAATATCTCTATGTATTATATTGTTTCTATGAGCTGTTTCTAATGCAGAAGCAACTTGAATTGCAATATTTATTGACCATTTCCAAGGAAGTACTCCGTCCTCATTTATAATTTCTTTTAAGGTTTTTCCTTGTACTAGTTCCATAACAATATAATAAATATTTTCTTCATGCCCTACATCAAAAATGGAAACAATATTTGGATGAGTTAAGCTTGCTGCTGACTGTGCTTCTGAATTAAATCTTTTTATAAATTCATCATCAGTTATAAATTCATCTCGTAGGACTTTTACAGCAACATAACGCTTTAGTATATTGCATCTTGCTTTATACACGGTTGCCATTCCGCCCTCTCCAATTTTCTCTAAAATTTCGTAACGGTTACCTATTACTTTACCAACTAAATTCATATATTATTCTCTCCCCTATATTATAGTTATCACAGTGATATTATCATATCCACCAGCTTCATTTGCTAGTTCTATTAGCTTGTTTGGAGCTGTTTCTGGATTTTGTTTTACCACTAGATAAATTTCTTTTTCTTCTACCATATTTGTTAATCCGTCTGAGCACATTACTAAAATGTCACCTTTTTCCCAGTTTCTTGCTCTAATATCTGGTTCTACGTAAGCAGTGCATCCCAAAGCTTTTGTTAACATGTTTTTCTTTGGATGATTATTTGCTTCTTCTCTAGTAATTTTTCCGTCTTCTACTAATTGCTGTACGTAGCTATGGTCCTTGGTTAATTTTCTAATAATTTCCCCTCTAATACGGTAAACTCTGCTATCTCCTACATGTCCTATATATATCTTATTATTATATATGAAACATATATCTAAAGTAGTACCCATACCTTGTAATTCTTCTTGCATTTTAGATTTTTCAAATACTACCATATTAGCATATTCTGTTGCATTTTTTATAAGTTTTAATATTTCATCTCTGGTATGTTCTATTTGATTAAAGTTATTTTCAATATAATTTTTGACTGATTCTGTAGCTAATTTACTTGCTACTTCACCGCCATTATATCCGCCCATTCCGTCAGCCAAAATAAATAATTTTAAATCATCATCTGAACTTGGAATGTAATAATAGTCTTGGTTAATATCTCTTGCTTTGCCAATATCTGATTTAGCAAAACCTATCATAAATTTTTCCTCCTGTATCTTAAAGATTTTTTCTTCTTAACTGACCACATGCAGCATCTATATCACTGCCTAATTCTCTTCTAATTGTGGCTACTATTCCATGGTCATTTAAATAGTCTCTAAATTTAATAATATTTTCATTACTACTTTTTACAAATTTTCCATTTTCTATTTTATTTATTGGTATTAAATTAACATGGCATATCATTCCATGTAGTAGTTTTACCAGCCCTTTTGCATCTTCTAAATTGTCATTATTATCTTTAGCTAAAGCATATTCAAATGAAATACGTTTATTTGTTTTTTTAATATATTCTTTACATGCTTTCATTAGTTCTGCTATTGGATATGCATTATTTACTGGCATCATCTTGCTTCGTTTTTCGTCAGTAGTTGCATGTAACGAAATTGATAAAGTGCATTGTAAATTTTCATTGGCGAAATCATATATTTTAGGAACTATTCCTGAAGTAGAAACACTAATATGCCTTGCCCCAATATTTAATCCCTTTTGATTATTTATAATGCGAATTGCATGCATTACATTATCATAATTATCAAATGGTTCACCTATTCCCATAAATACAATATTAGAAATATGTTCTCCAATATCTTGCTCAACTGCCAAAATCTGTTCTACAATTTCACCTGCAGTAAGGTTTCGTATAAATGCAATTCCTGTTGATGCACAAAACTTACATCCCATTTTGCAACCTATTTGAGATGATACACAAATAGTTTTTCCATGATGATATTGCATAAGTACTGTTTCTATTGCATTTCCGTCTAGTACATCAAATAAATATTTTTTAGTGCCGTCTGAAGCTTCTTGTTTTCGTAAAATTTTAAAATTGCACATTGTATAGTTTTGGTTTAATTTTTCCCTTAGTTCTAAAGAAAGGTTTGCCATTTCATCAAATTCTTTAACTTTTTCAATGTATAACCAATTAAAAATTTGCTCTGTTCTGTATGGCTTTTCTCCTAGGGAAATAAGTTCTTGCTTAAGTTCGTCTAAGTTGTATTCTTTAATGTTTTTCATTAGATTATATTTCTCCTTTTTTCTCACGTTAGTTATACCATAAGTAATTATTTTTAGCAAGTATATTTAAAATTTTGTTAGTTTGTTTTAATGATTTTTCTACTATTTATGTCAGGAATATCTGCATAATAATATATATTACTTTGAAGCGATGATTAAATCTATGTTTCTATGGTAACAAGTTAATATGTAAAAACACTGGTAAATATACTTAATATTACCAGTGTTTTAAAATAATTTATATTAATTAATTTATTTATTTATATCTACCGAAATTTTCATTTTTCTTTGAAAATATTTAATTCTTTCGTTATTGTCTTTTTTATTTCAACTTTTTTTGGTAAAGTCTTATAAAATTTTCATAATTGCTAATATCTTTATTTATTCTATTTAAAATTATAGAATTTTACTTTTTTATAGCATATAAATCCAATAACACTTAATATTATCATCATGGAAACTATAATGTAATGTACATTGGTACCTGTTTGTGGCAATGTTCCTTTAGAAATTGTAGTATCATTAACTTTTTCTTTATCTTCTTTATCTGTATCCGCTTGTTCATTTGTCTCTGTTTGTTTATTTGTATCTGTTGAACTTTGATTTTGTGTTGCTTCTTTTTTAGTAACAGTTACTTTACAAGTTGCTGTAAATCCACCATCCTTTGTTTTTGCAGTAATTGTTGCAATTCCTTCTGATATTGCTGTTATTTTTCCATTTTCAACTTTCGCAACATTTTCATTATCGCTTGACCAGTCGATTGACTTATTAGTCGCATCATTTGGTGTAATCGTAGCTATTAAAGTATAATTGCTACCTTCTTTTATAGATAAAGTAGTTTTGTCTAAATTTATTGACTCTACTTTAATTTCATTAGCTTTCGTTCCAGACATTGTGTATATTGTTTCATCATAGCATGTTGTTCCATCTGAACTAACCAATTTAACCCACATAGCAAATGTCTTTTGTCCTGAAAACTTTGACAAATCAACAAAAATGCTATTATTATCTGTTTTTATCCAATTACTCTCAACATAAGTTGGAGTTAATTCATTTATTTTTACATTTACTTCATTAACTTTTTCTTTATATTCGTTTGCCTTATTATTATATTGTTTTGCCTTCTCGTTATAGTTTGTTTTTGCAGTTTCATATTCCGTTCTTGCTTGTTCTTTTTGGTCCTCTGATGCATTTGTATATGCTTCATATTTCTCATTAAGAATTTCTTTTAAATTATCACATTCAGCATCTAAAGCATCTAATTCTGTTTCAATTTTTTTTGCTTCTTCTTCTCCATCTTCAGATATTTGTTTAATTTGTGAGTAAGTAGAATCTGGTATTTCTACTGCTTGGTAATATAAAGTATAGTTTTTTTCCGAACTTGAAATTGTAATAGTACCTTTGCCATTAAATATTATAAAAGGTAAAGTTATTAAATTTTTTGGGTCTAATTCAACAGAATGTGCAGTAACTTTTAGTGGAATTGATATAATTCCTATTAATATAAGCAAAACTAAAATTATTTTAACTTTCTTAATCATACTATATATTTCCTTTCTCTTTAGCTAACAATATTATTTATTTAATTCTTTCGTTATATTTAAATTTTCTTTAATTGCTGGTAGAGATATTACAAAAAATAATATTATAAATACAATTGCTAGAATAATTCCAACAAATTCAGTATATCTTATAAGTGCCAAAGATTCAAATGTTGCCACCATAATAGCATATATTTTTCTTAAATTTTTTGTCAATATATTTTTTTGTTCATCACTAGCTTTTTCTTTTATTTTTTTGATAGCAAAACATCTGGTTTAAATAGACTCATAACCAGCATTATTATAAGGATTAAGTCTATCATTAATTTTCCCTCATCTGTAATATTTAGATTTAATATAGCATATTATGTCGTTTTATGCAAGTACTTTTTAGAATTTAGTATTTTTAGTATTTTTTTCTATGGTAACAAGTTAATATGTAAAAACACTGGTAAATATACTTAATATTACCAGTGTTTTAATGATGACTTATATTAATTTAAATAGTGTGATTAAAAATTTCATTTACTTAGCATTTTCATTAATGCTTGCTCTATATTTGAAAATCTCTTTTCAAATACCACATTAGTCATATCCATAATTTCGTCAAATTCTCTTAGTTTGTCTAGCTTTTTCATTGTTACCTTATGATGTCTTTCCATTTCTTTTTTCATGTTTGTTTGTTCATTTTTTATTACATTTAAAAGTTCTTGTATTTCAGTGATTAATGGTTCTAAGGTATCTTGTTTTTGCACCTTTTTAGGCATATTTATCACCTCTTTTGCAATATTTACTTTACTATTTCATTGTAACATTATAGTTAATATAAGTCAATATATTTGCGAAATTTTGTTTTTTATTATTTATCTTCATCTATAATTTTAATATGAACATCATCTAATTGTTTTTGATGAACTTTGCTTGGAGCTCTCATAAGTAAGTCTCTTGCCTTTTTGTTCTTAGGAAATGCTATTACTTCACGAATGTTTTTGCTATCTGCAACTAACATAACCATTCTGTCTAATCCTGGTGCAGCACCAGCATGTGGTGGTGTACCATATTGGAATGCATTATATAATGCACCAAATCTATTTTCTACTTCTTCTTCACTATATCCTGCAATTTCAAAAGCTTTTACCATTAACTCCGGATCATGATTTCTAACTGCCCCAGAGGCAACTTCATATCCATTACAAACAACATCATATTGATATGCTAAAATGCCTAGTGGATTCATTGTTTCCAACGCTTTCATTCCACCTTGTGGCATTGAAAATGGATTATGATTGAAATCTATTGTTCCTTCATCTGATAATTCATACATTGGAAAGTCTACGATATAGCACATACGATAAACATTCTTTTCTAATAAATCTAGTCTATTTCCTAATTCTATACGTATTGCCCCTGCAATTTTTTGAACTGTTTTTAATTCATCTGCCATAAAGAATACACTACAATTTGATTTCATTCCTATTTTTTCTTCTAATTGTTTTTGAACCTCAGGTGTTATAAACTTAGCAATTCCCCCAGAAATTACATTTTCATTATCTACTTTTAACCATGCTAATCCTTTTGCTCCCGCTTCTTCTTTAGCAAATTCTGTCATACTATCAAAGAATTTTCTTCCTTGTTCTGCTCCATTTTCTACAACAATTGCTTTAACTGTTTTCCCTTTAAAAGCTTCAAATTCAACATTTTTAAAAATATCTGTTACATCTTGAATTATAAGTGGATTTCTTAAATCTGGCTTGTCACTACCATATTTCTCCATAGCTTCTAGATATGGAATACGTATAAATGGTGCTTCATCTATTTTCCAGTTAGTATGTGTTTTGAAAACAGTAGTAAATATTTCTGCTAATACTTTTAAAACATCTTCTTGTTCTGCAAAACTCATTTCAAAATCTAGTTGGTAGAATTCGCCTGGTGCTCTGTCTGCTCTAGGATCTTCATCTCTAAAACATGGAGCTATTTGATAATATTTATCAAAACCTGAAACCATTAGTAATTGTTTAAATTGTTGTGGTGCCTGTGGTAATGCATAGAATTCACCTGGATGTAGTCTACTTGGTACCAAATAATCTCTTGCCCCTTCTGGTGAAGAGTTTGCTAAAATAGGGGTTTGAATTTCTGTAAATCCCATTTCATCCATTTTTTTACGAATTGTTTTAATAATTTCGCTACGAAGTAAAATAGTTTTATGTAATTTATCATTTCTTAAGTCTAAAAAACGATATTCAAGTCTTAAATCTTCTTTTACTTCTCCTGCTTTATCAGAGTTTATTTCAAAAGGTAATACATTCTTACATTTTCCTAATATTTCAATTTTTTTAGCATCTATTTCAATTTCACCAGTAGGTATTTTGTTGTTTTTATTTGATCTTTCTACAACAGTTCCTACTACCTGAAGAACACATTCAGTTACTACATTATCTAAAACTTTTTTATCAACTGCTTTATTTTCTGCTGATATTACTACTTGTGTAATTCCAAATTGGTCACGTAAATCGATAAATACCATTGAACCTAAATTTCTAATTTTTTGTACCCAACCCGCAATAATTACTTCTTCTCCTACATTTTTTATTGTTAATTCTCCGCAATTATGATTTCTGTACATTATTTTATCTCCTTTTACTTATCTATAATTTTCTTCTTCCTCTTTTGATTTTTCTTTTAAAAATTCTGAACTATCTTTTATCATTCTTTCGGTTATATCTAATATAAATTCTTGTAATCTTCCTTGATATGAATCTGTTGTTATTAAACTATATCTAGTAGCACTTTGTCTAACAAGGTCTTGACTATAAGAAAATAATTTATTAAAAACCTCTATGCTTTCTCTATTTATCAATTTTCCTTCTTCACCTTTTCTTTGTATACTAAGTTCTGGAGAAGTTATAAATCCATATACTAATGGTCTATATTTACTAAATAAATCCATAGTATATAACTGTTTTATAATTTCACTATCTCTTGGTGAAATTATTCCAGTTTGTACACCATATTCAATCCAAGCAATTCTATCTAAAAGTCCTCTATCATAAATAATAATCTTTCCCTGATTATTTTCCAAATCTTCTGACAAATTTTTTATTAGTTCCATAATCATCCAAATTCTATATTCTTCTGAACTTTTATTTTTTATAGGATTATATTCAGCAGTTTCGCGTCTAAAAACTGCGGGGACTTGATTTTTCTCTAATAAATTTTTCCATGCATTTGTTAATGTAGTCTTTCCACTTTTAGGTGTACCTACTAATTCTATAAAAATAGGTGTTTTACTCTTTGATAAATTTTCTTTTAAATATTTTATTGCATCTTGAATATCTTTAGTTTGTGGTTCTCTTGATTCTATGTCCATTGCTTACACCTCAAATATTTGCTTTAATATTTTTTCACCTATCTCTTGATAAAGAGAATACATTGTTTCTAAATTATTTCTATTATTATTCTATCCTTCTTGTCTCAAATAGACTTATCCTCTGTGACATATTTTTCAATTTGCTTGCTATTATATCACATTTTAAAAAAATAAACAATAGAATTGCTATAGGTTCATAAATTTACTTTACAGAATTACATTTGACTTTTCACTTGACGATTTTACTCTTATTATATTTTTTTGCCAACCCCATTGAATTTTATTGTATTTTTTTGTATAATTGGGGAAACATGTTAACAAAGTAGTAATTATAGGAGGCTAACTATGGAAACAAAACAAGTTTTAGTTAAAGATTTATATAAAAATACAGAAGCATATATAGATAATACTATTGAAGTTTCTGGATGGGTAAGAACACTTAGAGATTCTAAAAATTTTGGGTTTATTGAATTAAATGACGGTAGTTTTTTTAAAAATGTACAAGTTGTATTTGATAATAGCCTGTCTAATTTTGAAGATGTTCGTAAATTATCTATTAGCTCTTCAATTATTGTAACAGGAAAGTTAGTAAAAACAGAAAATGCAAAGCAACCATTTGAGATAAAGGCTGAAAATGTTGAGATATTTAATGTAGCAGATTTAGATTATCCTCTTCAAAAGAAAAGACATTCTTTTGAGTATTTAAGAACTATTTCATATTTACGTCCAAGAACAAATACATTTAATGCAGTATTTAGAGTACGTAGTGTTCTTTCTTATGCTATTCATAAGTTTTTTCAAGAAAGAGGATTTGTGTATGTGCATACACCTATTATTACTGGAAGTGACTGTGAAGGCGCAGGTGAAATGTTTAGAGTAACTACAATGGATATGGAAAACCTTCCTAAGGCAGAAAATGGAAAAGTTGATTATACTCAAGACTTTTTTGGAAAAGAGTCTCATTTGACAGTAAGTGGTCAATTAGATGTAGAAACTTATGCACATGCTTTCCGTAATGTATATACTTTTGGTCCTACTTTCCGTGCTGAAAATTCTAATACAGTAAAACATGCTGCTGAATTTTGGATGATTGAACCTGAAATATGTTTTGCTGATTTGCAAGATGATATGGATTTAGCCGAAGATATGATTAAATATATTATTTCTTATGTTTTAGAAAATGCACCTGAAGAAATGGAATTTTTCAATCAATTTATAGATAATGGATTATTTGACAGATTACACAATGTATTAAATTCTGATTTTGGTAGAATTACTTACACAGACGCTATAAAGGAATTAGAAAAAAATAATGATAATTTTGAATATCCTGTTCATTGGGGCACAGATATTCAAACAGAGCATGAAAGATATTTAAGTGAGACAATATTTGGTAAACCTGTATTTGTAACAGATTATCCAAAAGAAATTAAGGCTTTTTATATGAAACAAAATCCAGATGGCAAAACAGTTGCAGCAACTGATTTATTGGTACCTGGTATTGGAGAAATTATTGGTGGTAGTCAAAGAGAAGATGACTTTGATAAGTTAAATAAACGTATAGAAGAATTAGGATTAAAGAAGGAAGATTATTACTGGTATACAGATTTAAGAAGATATGGAAGCTGTGTTCATAGTGGTTTTGGTCTTGGTTTTGAAAGAATGATGATGTATTTAACTGGTATGCAAAATATTCGCGATGTACTTCCATTCCCTAGAACACCAAAAAATTGTGAATTTTAATTATATTAGTTTTAAAAAACTTGTCGATTTAGTCGGCAAGTTTTTTTACTTTTCCTCTTACATATTCATAAATCATTATGCTTGCTGCTACTGATGCATTTAGGCTTTCAGTTTTACCTAGCATTGGAATTTTTACTTTAATATTTGCTAAATCTTGTATTTCTTTTGAAACCCCTTTTGATTCATTTCCAATTACAATTACTTTTTTACGATAATCAATATCATACACGCTTTTTGTTGCTTCTAATGAAGTGGCAAGTATTTCAAACTTATGCTTTTTCATCATCTGCAATGTTTTTTCTAAATCATCTGATATGATAATATTCATTCTAAAAATTGCTCCCATAGTAGAACGTACTACTTTTGGATTATATGGGTCTGCACAATCTGCTGATAAAATAATTTGTTTTAGATTAGCACTATCTGCGGTTCTCAAAATGGTACCTAAATTTCCCGGGTCTTGAATGCCATCTAATGCTAAAATAATGTCTTCTGTATAATCAATTTTGTCTATATTATCTCCTTTTTCTACTACCGCTAGGATTCCTTGTGGATTTACTACATCTGTAATAGAATTAAATATTTTTTTTGTTACATAGATGCAGTTATACTTTGCAATTTCGTATAAAAGGCTTTGTTCTATACTTCCGTTATTATCGCAATCTTCACAAACTACAATCATCTTTATCTCTACATTTTCTTCAATTGCTTCCCTAACTAGTTTAATTCCTTCTACTAAATATTCATTGGTTTCATCACGAAATTTTTTATCTTTTAACTTTTTAATATATTTAATTTGTTCATTATCTTTGCTTGAAATGGTTTGCATACTTCATTCCCTTTCTTTTTATTTTAAATTTAAATTAACTATTTACATTTTACTAATTTATGCTATAATAAATATATAGAGATGAGATACCACTTTGAAATTGTGGTCGCCATCAAGGTTAAAAAAGTTCACACCTCAAAGGCAGTTAGAGGTGTGAATTACTATTTGCTAAGCAAAATTATAATTAATATAATTAAGGCAAATAAGGTTAAAAATAAAAATACAGTAGCAATTATAAATATATGTAAAATTCCAAATATTTCTACCATACCACATCACCTCCTCATCTTTTGAATTGGTGACGGCAACCACTATTCCTCTATACTATCTCATCTATACTTATTAGTATAAATGAACTTAAATTTTTAGTCAATATATTTACAAAAATTTGTTTTATTTTTCTACGACAAAATTTGACAATTTAATTATTCTTTATTAAATTTAAAAATTCTTTAACCTTACTAATTATTTCTTTGTCTTCTTTTTTTCCAATTTTAAATGTTATATAAGGCTCAATTGCATTTGAAAAACGAATGTTAATTCCATATTGTTTTAACAATTTATCTACTTTTTCTACTGGCATAGC
>CANRPQ010000008.1 GCA_947632525.1 uncultured Clostridia bacterium | reverse complement strand
GTAGAAAAATGTATTTTTTTAATTTTATTTAATAAACTGCATATAGGATTTAATATAAATTTAGTAAATATATTTTTAATTAGATTAATTGGATATGATAAAGTTTTCTTCAAAAAATTGATTATTGTTGTTGAAGCTTTTATAAAAATTTTGCTTATTGTTAACATATAAAAAATAATTCCTATTATCATTCCTATAAAAACATAACTTCTAAATTCTCCATTATTAAATACAAAAATAGAAAATAGCATAATGCATCCTGCTAAAATCCAAAAGAGAACATCTTGTAGCGAAGTAATCCAATCTGCTGTTTTAAAACTCTTTCTCAAAATTCTAAAAACATCAAATAAAATTCCAATAGCTATTCCAGTAATTATAAATATCAATAAACAAAAAAGTTGATTATAAACTTCCTGCACTCTATGTCCTCCTTCTTGCAATAAGGCAAAGGTTAAGTTTTTTTGGGAATGCGTTAAGGTAAACTGTTTTGAATGATACTATTTAAATATTTTATTTAATAGCCCACCACTTTTCCCTAAATTTTCCTTTTCACTATATGCTAATTGTTGTATTTCTCCATTTACAGTAACTTCAGAGCTATCAAGACTTAATTTATTAATTCTTAAATTTTCTCCCTTTACAGTTAATAATCCTAATTCAGTTTCTAAAATTACAATTTGATCATCAAAGCTTAAAACATCTAGCACTCCAGAGATATTTAACTTCTCCCTATTTTCTAATATAATATTTTGAATAACATTTGTTGTTGATGTAGAAATTCTATCATCTAGTTGCATTTATATCACTCCCTTAAAATAAGTCTATCTTATATATATTCACATCTTGTCTTATTTAGAACTAATTTTTAATTATAAATGGACAAAATAAGGTGCACTAAAAATAGAGAACATTTTACCATAGAATTGGTAACAATATTCTCTATTTTTATTATACGACAATGTTGTTTACATTGGATTATATATTATTTATTTTTTTCAATATTCCATTTTAGATAGCTGTCAATAAAACCGTCTAAATCCCCATCCATAACAGATTGTACATTTCCAACCTCATAATTAGTTCTGTGGTCTTTTACTAACGTATATGGGCAAAATACATAAGAACGTATTTGACTTCCCCAAGCAATATCCATTTGAATTCCCTTAAGCTCATCAATAGTATCTTTTTGTTCTTTTTCTTTAAGATTCAATAATTTAGATTTTAACATTTTCATTGCTGTATCTTTGTTTTGAAATTGTGAACGCTCTGTTTGGCATGCTACTACAATTCCTGTTGGAATATGAGTTAATCTAACAGCAGATGAAGTTTTATTAATATGTTGACCCCCAGCTCCAGAAGCTCTATATACATCCATTTTAATATCATCTGGATTAATATCTAGTTCAATGTCATCTGTAATTTCAGGTAAAACCTCTATTGATGCAAATGAAGTGTGTCTTCTCCCCCCTGCATCAAATGGCGAAATTCTAACTAAACGATGTACTCCCATCTCACTTTTTAAATATCCGTATGCATATTCACCATTTATAGAAAAGGTAACACTTTTAAGACCAGCCTCTTCTCCTTCTAAATAATCAAGTTCTTTTAATTCATACCCATGTGCATTTGCCCATCTAGCATACATACGATAAAGCATTTCAGCCCAGTCTTGTGCTTCTGTTCCACCTGCGCCAGGATGAATTGTTAAAATAGCATTATTATTATCATATTTTCCAGATAATAAGGTAGTAATTTCTAGTCTATCAATTTCTTTTTCTATTTTTAAAGTTGATTTAATAACTTCTCTTGATAATTCTTCATCAGGTTCCAATCGAATTAATTCATCCATTTCTATGATATTATTTAATTCCGATTGTAGTTTTTTATATACTTCAACTTTATTTTTTAAAATATTTATTTGTTTCAGAATTTTAGAACTATTTTCTGCATCATTCCAAAATTCATTATTCATTGTTTGTTTTTCTAATGAATGTAATTCTTGTTCTTTATGAATTACATCAAAGTGAATCACCTATTTTTAATAGTCTGCTTTTTAAATCTTCTATTTTTTTTGTATTTTCTTCGGCATCCAACATTTTTTTCACATCCTTTTTAATTATATAATTTATTACTTAAATCTATAATTTATAAATTTTCTTTTATCTCTGGCAATAAATCATAAAGATTATAGCCTAATAAATTATCAAAATATTCTTTTAGTTTAGTTTACTTTACTATCTCTTAATTTAAATAATTTTACGTTTCTACATGCAATCCAAGAATACACATATAAATAGATTGCAGATATAGCTTGACCTATGTATGTACAAAATGCACTAGGTATAAATGAACATAGTAAACGAATTAGTCTTGATAGTAAGTAAAATATATTATGCTTTTTATTATTATCATTTATCTGTATATAACTTAATCTTAAAGTTTTCAATGGATCTATTAACATATCTATTATTTGGACTGCTAGTATTATTAATAAAATAGTTAAATCAGGTTTAAAATACCAATAAAGTGTTAAATTCATAATTAAAATTGAAAAAATTAATATTGATAATAACTTATACGCATTTTTCAGCGATTCTTTATAATTAAATTTATTTTCAGCTAAATCTATTTTTGATGCCGTATCAACCGAATATAACATATCCCATTGAGTATCAGTTGTTAAGCTTTCAAAATTTATTGCTGTTGTATATTTTTCCCCAAATGAGAAACTATTACCAAATCCTATTCCATAAATTAAAAACATACCTAAATTTCTTAGAATATTAAATGTTGTATATTTGATATTTTCTTTAATTTGTAAACAGAATCTAGTTTTTTTATAATACTTTATAAATACCATAAATACTATTAAAGAATCTATTACTAAAGTTATAATAATCCCAATAAAATCTTTTAAAATACTTGTTAATAAAATTATTAAGATAAAATTAGTTAAATTAAATATTATATTTATCTTATTAGATTCATTATTTTTATTGTCATAATAAAGTTTTTGCATAATCATTTGCATAATAAAACTTAAATACATCCAAATAATTGAATAAATACAAAAATGATGATATATATTAACATTCATGTTCATTATTTGGATATATGTATTCACATTAATAACCAATATTAAAGTTAATAATCCAACAATTAATAATCCAAATATCATATTAGAATAAACAACATCTTGATTATTAGTTTTCTTTGAAGTAATATTAGGTCCTATTGCAAATAAACTAACAAATATCATATAAAAAAACTGTAAAGGATAAGTAAGAGAAAAGACATTTGATATTTCCTTAGTTATAGTAAAACCTAAAATTATCCACATAATTATTGGTAGTACAGAAATCAATAAAGTATCTAAACTAATTTGTAAAAGTCTTTTCAATTACATCACCTCAATTAAAAATGTTTGTATTAGGATATTCATTAGTTTATATAGTACTATCTTTACTATAAATATTTCATAAAATGGGAATAAATTGGTAACATTGTTATCATTTGCTTCACAAATAAGTTTTAAAAAATTTATATATTATTCAAAAATTAATTTTTTATCAATAAATTTTCTCATTTAATTAATTTTTTCTTTAAACAATATGGAACAACTTCATTTTTTAATGTATTAGATAAAATTTCATTTCCACAGGAAGAATCATACCATAAAAAATTTTCTATTTCTTCTGATGTGGATAATTTTCCTTCTAAAAATCCATTATATTTAAATACATAAAAATGAATAGGTGTAATGCCATCACTCGTAGCAATTTCATCAAATTCCATAACTAATTCAAATAATTTATCATCAAAAACTGAATAATCGCCTAATTCTTCATGGCACTCTCTAATTGCTGCCTCTAAGGGTGTTTCACCAGTTTCAACTCTTCCCCCAATCATCTGATATGTCGGTCTTTTTCTTGGCTTATCAATTAACAACTTTTCATTTTTAAAAAACATAGTTCCTACAACATTCATTTTTAACCTTCCTTATATTTCTTCATATTTCATAATTTCTTGTTCCTTTCACGATTAAATTTTATCATTTATAATCGTGAAAGGAAATATTTTTTTAAAAATTTTTATATTTTTTTAAAAAATATAAAATATTACCTCTAAAACATTTACAACATTGCTATTTCCAGTTTACCTGATTAGTAAACGAAAAATGCCAACAATGAATGTTGACATTTTTCTAATTATACAATTTATTACTTAAATCTATAATTTATAAATTTTCTTTTATCTCTGGAAATAAATCATAAAGATTATAGCCTAATAAATTATCAAAATATTCTTTTAGTTTAATTGTTTCCACAATATGATAATATGTTTTTTTGTATATGCCATGTCTTAACAATAAATCTATCATTCTCTTTTCTACAGTTAATGTTTTGGTAGTGCACATTAAATCGCATAAATTGATTATTTTTTCTTCTAATGAATATTCTTTTTTTATATATTCTTTAAAAAAGTTGTAGTTAGGATTTGACTTGTCAGTTTCATCTCGATCATTTGATATGCAGTTAATATCATTATTTAAAAAAGAATGCTTTATACAAATTCCAGCATATTCTTCATCATATCCTAATTTTTTTAAATAATTATATCCATTTATAGCATGAGGAAATACTCCACCTTGTTCATGAAACCTTTTTCCTATATCGTGAATATATCCCAAAGTGATTGTCTTATCTATATTTACAGCAATTTCTTGTTCTTTTAAAGTTTTAGCAATTTCCCCAGCTGTATTACCAACACAAATAGAATGATTAATCCACCTATCATTTTCTTTATTTTGTTTATCTATATCTAATAATTTTATTGCATCTTCACTTGTTAATTTCATTATTATCACCTAACTTCTTAAATAGATCATTTTTCTATTTATATTAGTTATAAATTTTACTTTAAAGTATTAAAATCTTTTATTTCTTTACTTTTATACAATGGTTTTTCTTAAATATTTTTATCAATGCAATTATTGCTACTATCGCCCAAATTACCTGAAGTGTAAAAGAAAACCAAGCACTTTTTGGAAATAGACCAATTGCCATAAAAAGTGCAGCAATTAAATTTAAAACTTGATATAATATTCCATTAGGAATTTTTTCAAGTGATAAAAGGAAATAAGCTAATAAAACTAAAACCATTCCTATCCATCCAAAAATATCAAATATCATAAAATATAATTCCTCTCCTTTTTAAAAATTTTATTTTAAGTGTTTCTATTAGTAAATTATTAAGTTTAAGTGATTAGCATTTATGGGAACATTTGCTTTTTGCTACTTTTATTTAGCATATTATAATTTTTTTTCGAATATAAATGCTATTTCTTTATTAACTTTGCCTATTTTGCCATATTCTTTATTTTCAATAATAGTTTGATAAACTTTTTTACATCCAACACTTTCATATATTCCATAACTACATGATTCATCAGTTAATATTTGAAGATTTTTCATATTGTCTTTTTTTGCTAAATCAAATACATTTAACAATAATTTTTTACCTATACCTCTTCCCCTATATGATTTATCTAAAATCAACATTGACAATTCTCCATCAAAATAATCTCTCATATTATCAGGAACATAATCATAATTCTTTTCATATTCAATTAAAGCATTAACATCTTTTATTTCTTTACTTTTATATAATTGTTTTTTTATAAAGGTATAAAATTTTTTCTTTAATATATGTTTTTTTGAGTTCCATTTTGAATAACCCGCAAAGCCCAGCAATTTACCGTTTTCCCTATAATAAACAAATTGTTCTGTTTCTTCTAATATTTCTAGTAGGTAAATCCATGCACATAATCTTCGACTAGCACCACTTTCAAGTGTACCTAAATCCCATTCGTTTTCTAATAATTTAACAGCTCTTATCATATCATTAATTTTCATTTTATCTCCAGTTTTAATATTTGCTTCATTAAATATTATAACATACCATAAATCTTTTTACTTTCCGCAACAATTCTTATACTTTTTCCCAGAACCGGCATGGACAAGGATCGTTTCTTCCTACTTTTGGTTCTGTATTAACTACTGTAGTTGGTCCAGCAGATTTTCTAGGTGCTTGACCGTCCATATCTTTCAATGTATCTTCAAATCCTTCTCCAGTAATCTTAACAGAAGTTGTTCTTTGTAAATTTTCTTCTCTCTTTCTAGCATTCATTAAAAATTTGACTACATCAGTTTGAATGTCTAAATTCATTTGGTCGAACATATCGGCACCTTCCATTCTATATTGAACAACAGGGTCTTTTTGACCATAAGCACGTAAACCAATACCATCTTTTAATTCATCCATTGCTTCTATGTGGTCCATCCATCTATCATCTACAATTTTTAACATAACTACTCTTTCAAGTTCTCTCATATTAGACTCACCGATGACTTGTTCTTTTTCCTCATAGATTTTATGTGCTTTTTCTTTTACTTCTTTTATTACATCTTGTATGTTAAATTTGTCTTTTTTAATGGTTTCTAAATCTGAAATGCCGTATACCACTTTTAAATCTTGTAATAGAGCTTCTTTATTCATATTATCAGCATCTGATAAATAATCTTGAACAGTTCCTTCTGCTAGAGAATCAATCATATTCATAATATATTTCTTTAAATCTTCTCCGTTAAGGACTTTTCTTCTTTGCTCATAGATTGTACCCCTTTGAACATTCATAACATCATCATATTGAAGTACATTTTTACGTATACTAAAGTTCTTACCTTCTACTTTCTTTTGAGCAGATTCTACTGCATTAGAAAGCAATTTAGATTCTATAGGCATATTTTCATCTGCACCTAGTGTATTATATACTTTAGTTATAGTATCTCCACCAAATATTTTCATTAGGTCATCATCTAATGAAATGTAGAATCTTGATTCTCCTGGGTCTCCTTGACGTCCACTACGTCCGCGAAGCTGATTGTCAATTCTTCTTGATTCATGCCTTTCTGTACCAATAATTTTTAGTCCACCAACAGCTAATACTTTTTCTTTCTCATCTTTAATTTCTTTGTCAAATTTATCTTCTAATTCTTTGAATTTCTTTCTTGCATTTAATATATTTTCATCTTGTGTTTCATTAAATGCTGTAGCTTGTTCTATTTGCTCTTCAGTATATTTTTGTTTTCTCATTTCTTGTTTTGCTAAGTATTCACTATTACCACCAAGCATAATATCGGTACCACGACCAGCCATATTTGTTGCAATTGTAACAGCTCCATATTTACCAGCTTGTGCAATAATTTCTGCTTCTTTTTCATGGAATTTAGCATTCAATACTTCATGCTTAATTCCTTCTTTCTTTAATAAATTACTTAACTTTTCAGATTTTTCAATAGAAACTGTACCAACTAATACAGGTTGACCTTTTTCATGGCTTTGCTTGATATCTTCAATAACTGCTCTAAATTTTGCAGGTTCATTTTTGTAAATTATATCAGAATGGTCATCACGTATCATTGGTTTATTTGTTGGTATTTCAATAACATCTAGATGATAAATCTCTTCAAATTCATCTTCTTCTGTCATAGCAGTACCTGTCATACCAGATAACTTGTCGTACATTCTAAAATAATTTTGAAATGTGATAGTTGCTAAAGTTTTAGATTCATCTGCAATTTTTACATGTTCTTTTGCTTCAATTGCTTGATGTAATCCATTATTATATCTTCTTCCATACATAATTCTTCCTGTAAATTCATCTACAATAAGAACTTCTCCGTCTTTTACAATGTAATCTATATCTTTTTTCATAATTCCATGAGCACGTAATGCTTGGTTAACATTATGTACTAATTCTGAGTTTTCTATATCGTTAAAGTTTTCTAAGTTAAATTCTCTTTCAGCCTTTTCAATACCTTTTTGTGTTAATGATGCTGACTTGGCCTTTAAATCAACTATATAATCATAATTTTCGTTATCTTCAGCTTGTTGTTCATCTTTTATATCTTCCTCAACTATAATTTTAGGAACTAGTCTGCTAACAAATTGATCTGCTTTCTTGTATAAATCAGATGATTCTTTTCCACGACCTGAAATAATTAAAGGAGTACGAGCCTCATCAATTAAAATACTATCTATCTCATCAACGATAGCATAATTTAATTCTCTTTGTACTAGCTGTTCTTTGTAAATTACCATGTTATCTCTTAAATAATCAAATCCAAATTCATTGTTGGTACCATAAGTAACATCTGCATGATATGCTATCCTTTTTGCTTCTGGCTCCATTCCAGCAATTACTAATCCAACAGTCAAGCCTAAAAATTTGTATACTTTTCCCATCCATTCACTATCTCTTTTTGCTAGATAATCATTAACAGTAATAACATGTACGCCTTTTCCTGTTAATGCATTTAAATAAACTGGTAATGTAGCAACTAATGTTTTACCTTCACCTGTTTTCATTTCTGCAATTCTTCCTTGGTGAAGAATAATTCCACCAATTAATTGAACATCAAAATGTCTCATTCCTAGTACTCTTTTAGAAGCTTCCCTAACTACTGCAAAAGCTTCTGGAAGAATATCATCTAGTGTTTTACCATTTGATAATTGTTCCTTAAATTCAGTTGTTTTAGCACGTAATTGCTCATCTGTTAATTTTTGTATTTCTGGCTCTAAACTATTTATTTTATCAACTATAGGTTTTAACCTTTTTACTTCTTTTTCACTATATGATTTAAATAATCCCATTTATATTTCTTCCTTTCTATTATTAGATAGATTTATATTTTTACATCTATCATACTATATCACTTTTAAGTAAAAATCGCAAGAGAAATATGATATTAGAGCAATTTTTTGTATATTTATTGTTTGTAGCATATTATAAAGAAACCCTTCATACATTGTATTAATTGAAATAAAAAGGATGGAGAGCTATGTTTATTTGTAATTTTAAAGTAAATGGAAACAAATTAGGAAAGATATTTTTGGGTATTTTATTCGTTATAATATTAATAATTACAGCTATAGTATGTTATCGTATTCTAGGAGATAATTTTTTTAAAACAAATGATTCAATAAAAGTAGATGAAGTTCAAGAATTAAGTGCCAGTAATTATACAAATGTACTAAAGAATGTTCATGAAAATTTAGATAATTTTGTAGGTCAAAAAATTAAATTTTCTGGATACGTTTATCGTATGATTGACTTTTCACAAGAGCAATTTGTTTTAGGAAGAAATATGGTTATATCTTCTGATTTTCAAACAGTAGTTGTAGGCTTCTTATGTGAATGTGAAGAAGCACCTAAATATGAAGATAATACATGGATTGAAATTGAAGGAGAAATTACAAAAGGAGACTATCACGGGGAAATGCCAATTATTAAAATAGAGAAAATACAAAAGATAGAAAAACCAACTGATGAATTTGTATATCCACCAGATGACTCATTTGTTACGACTTCTACAATATTATAAAATAATTTGTTAACTTAAAAAGCTTATTACAATAATGTAATAGGCTTTTTGCTATATAATAGAATTAATTTTTATTTAATTAAAAACATATAAAGTTCAAATAATTTATATGTCAAAAATAGACTTAAATACTCCCCTATCAATAAATGTTGCAAAGATATTCTTTAAAATAATTAATAAAATTGGACCAATAATCATTCCTAAAACACCAATGAATTTAAAACCTGTATACATAGCAATTAATGTGAATATTGGATGAATTCCAATATGACCACTTACAATTTTAGGTTCTAAAATTTGCCTTACTATAGAAATAATAACCCACAATATTAATATTGCAATTGCTAGAGTAAAGTCACCTGAGCAGGCTGTCAAAACTGCCCATGGCAACATGAAAGCTCCTGAACCAAATATAGGTAATAAGTCGATAAATCCAATAATTAATGCCATTAATAACGGATAATGTACATTTAATCCTGCAAAATAAAAAATATATAGTCCAATTAAAGTTATAATAAATGAAATTAAAACTAATGTTAATTGTGCTTTTAAATATTTACCTAAAGATTTAACTAATCCCTTTAAATGTATTCCTATCTTTTTTACCCATGTTTGCGGCATATGATGTTCTAATTGGTCTATCATATATACCTTATCAACACATAGAAAATATAAAGCTAATAAAGTTACTACTATATATACGCCAATGGTTGGTATAGATGTTAAAAAGTTAATAGCACCCGTTAAGGCATTTTTAACCCATTCTGTAAGTGTTCCTAAAAAATCCATAGCAGATTCTTGAATTGTATTCATAATATTATCTGGAATTTGCAATTTACCAAAGTCAAGATTTGAAAGTAGATTTTGAATTAATTCATATCCTTTTTCAAAATATTCATTTAGTTTAGTTAATAAATTAGAAGCCTCAGATACAACAGTAACTCCTGCCCATATTAACAATCCAACAATAACAATTATTGATATAACAAATACTATAATAGAACTTGCTTTTCTTTTCAATTTAGCATGTTTCATAATAAATCTTATCAATGGTTCTAGCATTAATGAAATAATAAATGCTATCAAAAATGGAAAATAAAATATTGCTAGTTTAAATCCTAAATAAACTCCTATAACAGATAAAGCTAGAACTAAGATATTTTTGAAAACTTTACCCCAATAGTTCATATCAATAATCATATGTACCATACTCCCTTCTAAACTATTATGTTCCTGAACTTGTAAAAATATGCTATTTACATGTTAATATTAAGAAAAAGCTATCTATTTTTTATTATAGATAGCTTATTTATAGAATAATTTCTATTCTGCGTTTTTATCATCACATTTGCATATATTGTTTAAAGTATTACCTACGTCTTGATTATCAACCTGCTCGCTTGATGATAAATCTCCTAAAGTTAGAATTCCAACAATTCTATTATTTTCTATAATTGGTAATCTTTTTATTTGATTTTGTGACATTAAGTTTTCTGCTTCTGATATATCAGCATCAGAAGTACAACAACATGGAGTGCATGTCATAATGTCACTAATTGGTGTATTTTTTGCATCTTTATTGCATGCTACACATCTTAAAATAATATCACGGTCTGTAACTAAACCTACTACAGTTTGATTTTCATCACATACTGGAATACAACCAACATGTTTATTGCTCATTAATGTTGCACATTCTTGCACAGTGCTGTTTGGAGTAGCACAACACACTTCATTACACATACAATCTTTTACTTTCATATTTTACCTACCTTTCTAAAACTTTTTTTCAAAAGTTCTCATTAATATTTTTAACAAAAATAAAAAAGATATACAAAAATATATTGTATATCTTTCCAAATTTTTATTTTTTTAAAAATTTAAATATCCGTTATAATCTCTTGGTTGTATTGGTGGTCTATTAGGTCCACCTGGTCCTACTGGAGGCCTTGTTCCTGGATAAGGTGGTATTCCAGGTTCTCCTATAAATGGTGGACGTGGTGGTTTTGGCCTATTAGGCCTATCTTCAAATAATCTTTTTAATATTAAAATTTTAATTAAATCTCTAAGTGTAGAATTATATTGTCTATTTTCTTTAACCTGATTTACTTGTCTATTTTCTTCTTTAGATAACATTTTTTGAGACCTAGTATCTGTGTTTTGAGTTCTAATAACATTGCTAGAAGATTTGTTAGAAACACTTGATGAAGAACGATTATTTTCTGGTTTAGGACTTTCAACTCTAATATTTACAATATTATTTGTACCTTCAATAGCGAAATATATTTCATCTGTCATCTTTTCTAATAATTCTTTAGTAATTGGTTTTGTATTTGCTTCACAAACTTTACAAACCATAGGATACACTGATTTATATATTTCTGGATAATATTCGTTAATTTCTTCATCTGATAAGTCTTGTGCATATTGATTTCTTGAAGAATATGTATTTTCATAAGTTGGCTGATTATTTCTATAGTCATAATTTTCATAAATTCTAGAATCATTAATTGGATATCCTAATATTTGACGCATGTAATCTTCGTAATTTTGATAATACATATAATACCTCCTTATTTTTGTATATAATATGTATTATCATAAATAAATGTTACTTATATATTTAAATTATTAACTAATTCTTTAAATTGATTACCTCTATCCTCAAAGTTTTTGAACATATCAAAGCTTGCACTTGCAGGAGAAAATAAAACAATTTCACCTGAGTTAGCAATTTCATAAGCTTTATCTACGGTTTCTTTTAAAGTATTACAATGATATATAGGCATTTCTTTGCCCTGCATTTCTAATTCTTCTTTAACAGCTTCTTCAATTTTTGGAGCAGTTGCCCCCATTAATATTAGACTACTAACATTTGATACAATTGGTTTTGCAATAGGTGTATAGTCTAAATGTTTATCATATCCACCTGCAATTAAAACAATCTTTTCGTCAAATGAATTTAAACCTGCAATTGTTCTTGTTGGAGATGTCCCTATGGAATCATTATACCATTTTACTCCATTTATTTCTCTAATAAATTCAATTCTATGCTCTACCCCTTTGAATTTTTTAATTGCCTCGGCTTGAATTTCTGGCTCAACCAAGCTAGACGTTGCTGCTATTGCTGCACAAATATTTTCGTGATTATGCACTCCTCTTAATATAATATCTTTCGTATTTAGAATATGTCTTCTTAGTTTATCTTCGCAAGATTTTATAATTCCACAATCACAAATTATACCATTGTCTAACTTCTGCTTCCTACTAAAATATATAACTTTTCCATTAGCTTCACTTTTAAAGTTTTTAGTAATTTCATTATCATAATTAATTACTAAAATATCTTTTTCTGTTTGATTTTTAAAGATATTTTTCTTAGAATCAATATATTCGTCGTAAGATTTGTGTATATCTAAATGGTTTGGAGAAATATTAGTAATAACTGAAATATGTGGACTAACTTGCATATCCATTAACTGAAAGCTACTAAGTTCTAGAACAACAATATCTTCTGGTGTCATCTCTCTTACTTTAGTAAATAAAGGAATTCCAATATTTCCACCTAAGTAACAATTATATCCCTTTTCTTTTAATATATAGTATATTATGTTTGTTGTTGTTGTTTTACCATCACTTCCTGTTATTCCAATAATCGTGCCAGGACAAGTTTTCATCAACATTTCAATTTCAGAAGTTAAAATAGCTCCTCTTTCTACCTCTGCTATCACTTCTGGTGTATCTGGTCTACAACTTGGTGAGCGAAATATCATTGTAAAGTTTGTTAGATGTTGCATAGCTTCTGGTCCATAATATAATTCAAAATTGTAATTATGTATTTTATTAACAGCATTTTTATCTAATTTTTCTAGTTCTCGTTTGTCAAATACACTTACGAAGCACCCTAAATTGTGTAAATAATCTAGTAATGGAATATTACTAATTCCTAATCCTATTATTGCTACTCTTTTGTTTTTTATATATTGTTCAAATTTATCTAATTTTTCGTTTATGAAACTCATTTATATCCTCCTAAAATAACTTTAAGTATAAATAATTAGTTTGAAATGTACTTTAAAACTTCATTTGCTGAATCCTCTACTGTTTTACAATTAGTAACATCTACTACTATTGTATTATGATATTTTTTGTAAAATCCCGAGTTTTCCTGTAATTCGTCCCTTTTTATAATATTCTTCCTTACTTCTTCTTCATTTATACTTCCATTATATTGTATGCATTTTCTTCTAACACGTTCTCCTAATGATGCTGTAACTAAAAAATGATAATCTAATTCTGGATATATTTTCATCAAATCTCTTCCAGATACTATTACATTGAAATTTTGTTTAAATCTTTCTATTATTTTTCTACCAAATATATAAAAATTTTGATTATCAGCAATATTACTTACTTCAGAAACTGCTAAAGATGAGCTTACAGATTGTAAATCATCTTCCTCAATTTTCTTGCCGTCAATATAAATAACAGTATCTCTATTTTCAATAGAAATTGTTATTTTCAGTTTTTCCATTATTTGTTTAATGTCAACATGTTTCATATTTTGTTTTAGTTCTTTTAAATTTATTCCGGAAGACATTAAAGCAAATACAATTCCTCTATATAAATTGCCACCTTGTAATAATATACTATTTGGTATTTTATTTAATAATTCTCTGCAAATTGCAGTTTTTCCAGAACCAACTAAACCTTCAATTCCAATTACAATATTATTCATGACCATCCTCTTTCCTTGTCTTTTATTTTTCCATTTCTCTACTTGTTAATTTTCCCCAACTATTTCTTCTTCTGACACTATTTAATTTAGTACTTTTAACTAATTGCAAAGCCTGTGACAATATTTTTTTCTTTCCGTTCTTCTATTCCCTCTACTTGTCCGAGCTTCTTTTAATAATTGAATTGCTTTTTTAGGAATATTAAAATGTGTATAAGCTTCAGCTAATAATAATTTTTGAGATAAATCAGGTAAATCAGATATTTGTTTTTGATATTCTGATAGGTTTTCTAAAGTAATAGTTCCATCATGTAACTGTCTTCTAAATAATGTCAATGGATCTTTTTTTGCTTCAAATACTGTTTGCATTTCTTGTGTTATTTGTGTTTCTTGTTTTGTAGCTTTTAACTTTGATTTGGATTCTTCAATCCTACATCGTCTTTTATGGATTGTACTTAATTGAGATTTAGCAGTCAAATTGTCTGGATCAATATTTAATATTTCTTTTGCTAGCTTTTCTACTTCTTCAATTTTACCCTGCTTTTTATAAATTTTACTTAATGTATATCTAGCAGGCAAATTATCTTTATCTATCTTTAATATTTCTTTTGCTAGTCTTTCTACTTCTTCAATTCTACCTTGCTTTTTGTAAATTGTAATTAATTGAGATCTAGCAGGCAAATCATCTTTATCTAATTTTAATATCTCTTTTGCTAAATCTTCTGCTTCTTGTAGTTTTCCTTGTTTTATATAAATAGCAATTAATTGAGATCTAGCAGGCAAATTATCTTTATCTAATTTTAATATCTCTTTTGCTAAGTTTTCTGCTTCTTGTAGTTTTCCTTGTTCTATATAAATTTTAATTAATTGAGATCTAGCAGGCAAATCGTCTGGATTTAGTTTTAATTTTTTATTTGCTAAATCTTCTGCTTCTTGTAGTTTTCCTTGCTTTATATAAATTGTAATTAATTGAGACCTTGCAGGCAAATCGTCTGGATCTAATTTTATTATTTCTTTTGCTAGTTTCTCCACTTCTTCAATTCTACCTTGCTTTTTATAAATAGCAATTAGTTGAGATTTAGCAGGCAAATTATCTGGTTCTATATTTAATATTTCTTTTGCTAGTTTTTCTACTTCTTCAATTCTACCTTGTTTTTTATAAATTGTAATTAATTGAGATCTAGCAGGCAAATTATATTTATCTAATTTTAATATCTCTTTTGCTAAATCTTCTGCTTCTTGTAATTTCCCTTCTGAAAATAAAGAATTTAATTTAAGCCATTTTGCTCTAAGATTTTCAGTTTGTTTTTTCCATCTATATAATGTGCTTTTAGGTATATTAGAACGAAGATGAATATTTTTTACACTTTCACCACTATTAAAAAGTTTAAGTGTTTTGTGTTTTTCTGCTAATGAATACATATATTTCTCCATAAAAAAATTCAATTTTGCTTTATTATATCACATTTTTTTATTTTTTTGAATAGAAATTGATTTTTTTGACGACAATATTAATATAAAAGAAATGGAGGTGCATTTTATTATGTCAGATAATCAAAATAAACAAAATAATAACAATAAGAATAATAACAATAATAACAATCAAAATAATAACAAAAATGAAAGAAATAATAACAACAATAACTGCAAATAATCATATTTTATTAAATTAAAAAGACATTATCTATAATAAAATGTTATTATGTATAATGTCTTTTTTTAATTATTTTTCCAAATATTTCTTTAAAAACTTTCCCGTATGACTTTGTTCATTTTTTATAATTTGTTCTGGAGATCCGACAGCGATTACCTGTCCGCCTTTTTCTCCACCTTCTGGTCCTAAGTCAATAATATAATCTGCTGTTTTAATTAAGTCTAGATTATGTTCAATAACAATAATACTATTACCTGTATCCACTAGTCTTTGCAATATATCTACTAATTTATGAACATCTGCAATGTGAAGTCCTGTTGTTGGCTCATCTAAAATATATAATGTTTTACCAGTTGCTTTTTTAGATAACTCTGTTGCTAATTTAACACGTTGTGCTTCACCGCCTGATAAAGTAGTAGATGGTTGTCCAAGTTTAATATATCCAAGTCCTACATCATATAAGGTTTGAATTTTATTTTTTATTCTAGGTAAATTTTCAAAAAATTCTAAAGCTTCCTCTACCGTCATATCTAATACGTCTGATATTGTTTTTCCCTTATATTTTACCTCTAATGTTTCTCTGTTATATCTTTTGCCTTTACATACTTCACATGGTACATAAATATCTGGTAAAAAATGCATTTCAATTTTTAATACACCGTCCCCACTACATGCTTCACATCTACCACCAGATACATTAAAACTAAATCTGCCTTTATCATATCCTCTTAATTTTGCTTCTGATGTCGCTGCAAAAATATCGCGAATCATGTCAAATACGCCAGTATATGTTGCTGGATTAGAGCGAGGAGTTCTACCTATTGGAGATTGATCAATGTTTATAATCTTATCAATATTCTCTAATCCCTTTATTTCTTTACATTTTCCCGGTTTCTCATTAGAGCCATAAATTTCTTTTGCAACTGTTCTATATAAAATTTCATTTACTAATGTACTTTTTCCAGAACCTGAAACTCCTGTAACACAAATAAATTGACCTAATGGAAATTTAACATTAATATTTTTTAAATTGTGTTCTGATGCACCTTTTACTTCTATAGCTTTTCCATTTGACTTTCTTCTCTTTTTTGGTACTGTAATTTGTTTCTTGCCACTTAAATATTGACCAGTGATAGATTCAGATACTTGTTTGATTTCTTCGGCAGTTCCTTGAGCTATTACTTTACCTCCATGTACACCTGGTCCTGGTCCTATGTCAATAATTTGGTCTGCTGCATACATTGTATCTTCATCATGTTCTACTACTAAAACCGTATTTCCTAAATCCCTCAATTTTTTTAATGTAGCAATTAATTTGTCATTATCTCTTTGATGAAGGCCAATACTTGGCTCATCTAGTATATATAATACACCTGTTAATCCAGAGCCAATTTGAGTAGCTAAACGAATACGCTGTGCTTCTCCACCTGATAAACTTCCAGCACTTCTTGATAATGTTAAATAATCTAATCCAACATCTATTAAAAATTGTAGACGTTTGTTTAGTTCTTTTAAAATTTGGTCTGCTATCATTCTATCTTTATTGTTCAATTCTAAGCTATTTAGGAAATTTTTAATTTTATCAATTGGCATATCTGTTAACTCATTGATATTTTTATCTCCAACTTTAACAGATAGGCTTTCCTTTTTTAATCTTGCCCCGTGGCAATCCTGACAAGGACTTTCGCTCATATACATTTCATAGAATTCTCTCATACCTTGTGATTTTGTTTCTTTATATCTTCTATCCAATGTTGGAAGTACTCCTTCAAAAGGAGTGCTAAATCTTCTAGTTCCTGCAAATGAAGTATACTCAAAGTCAATAACCTCATCGCCTGTTCCATACAATATTTTTTCCATGAACCATCTTGGTAATTTCTTTATTGGTACATTTTTTATTTCTACACCGTAATGTCTTCCTATGCTTTCAAAATACATCTTAGCCATAGTATCACCTTTTTTCATGGTGCTAGCACCAAAGGCTTTTATACCATCATATAAAGTTTTATTTTTATCTGGAACAATCAAATCTTCGTCCATTTTCATTAAATACCCAATTCCTGTGCATGTTGGGCAAGCACCAAATGGATTGTTAAATGAAAACATCCTTGGTGTTAATTCTTCTATACTAATTCCGCAATCTGGACATGCATAATTTTGACTAAATAAAATTTCCTTATCTCCCGGTATGTCAATTGTTACAAGATTATTAGCATATTTTAAGGCAATTTCAATAGATTCAGTTAATCTGGTCCTTATATCTGGTTTTATAACCAATCTATCGACTACTAAATCTATATTATGCTTCTTCTTTCTATCAATAGTAATATCGTCTGTTAGTTCATAAATTTGTTTGTCAATTCGTACACGAACAAAACCTTCTTTTTGAAAGTCTTGTAATAATTTTGTATATTCTCCCTTTCTTCCTCGAATGATAGGTGCTAATATTTGAATTCTCGTATTCTCTTCTAAAGACATTACTTGGTCAACAATTTGATCTATTGTTTGTTTTTCAATTTTTTTACCGCAGTTTGGACAATATGGAACACCAATACGAGCATATAACAAACGTATATAGTCATAAATTTCTGTAACAGTACCTACTGTTGAACGCGGATTGCGTGATGTTGTTTTTTGATCAATAGAAATAGCTGGAGATAATCCTTCAATTGATTCAACTTCTGGTTTTTCCATTAATCCTAAAAATTGTCTTGCGTAAGAAGATAAACTTTCTACATACCTTCTTTGTCCTTCTGCATATAAAGTATCAAATGCTAATGATGATTTTCCGCGAACCTGAAAGTCCGGTAATTACTACTAATTTATCTCTTGGAATTTCTAAGTTAATATCTTTCAAGTTATGTTCTTTAGCACCTTTAATTATAATACTATCTTGCATTTTTGCCCCCTAATTTTTAAATGTAATAGTTTTTTAATAATTGATTACAATATTATTATTTCTCTAAAATATTTTCTAATTCTTTAATTTTATCACGAATTTCTGCTGCTTTTTCAAATTCCATTTCACTAGCATACTTTAACATTTCATCAGTTAATTTTGAAATAATTTCTTCTAAATCAGTTTCCTTATCTAGTTTATATTCTTCTTGAACCTCTGCTACAAAGCTTGCCTTAATTGTATCTCTAATTGACTTTTGAATAGTTTTAGGTGTAATACCATTTTTTTCATTATACTCTTGCTGTATTTTTCTTCTACGATTAGTTTCACTGATTGCCTTTTCCATGCTTTCTGTTAATTCATCAGCATACATTATAACTTTTCCATCTGTGTTTCTTGCAGCACGTCCAATAGTTTGTATTAAAGAACGTTCAGAACGTAAAAATCCCTCTTTATCAGCATCTAATATTGCAACTAATGAAACTTCTGGTATATCTAGTCCTTCTCTTAATAAGTTAATTCCAACTAAAACATCAAATTCTCCCAATCTTAAATCACGTATAATTTCCATTCTCTCTAAAGCTTTAATGTCTGAATGCATATATTTTACTTTTATATCAATTCCTGCTAAATATGCAGTTAAATCTTCAGCCATTTTTTTGGTTAATGTAGTTACCAATACTCTTTCGTTTTTATTTACTCTTTCATGAATTTGCTCAATTAAATCATCAATTTGATTAGTTACAGGTTTTACTTCTATTTTAGGATCTAATAAACCTGTCGGACGAATTATTTGTTCAACTACATTCTCTTTGCTATGTTCTTTTTCATACTCTGCTGGTGTAGCACTAACAAATATAGCTTGATTTATTCTTTGCTCGAACTCTTCAAATTTTAAAGGTCTATTATCAAATGCAGAAGGAAGCCTAAATCCATAATTAACTAATGATTCTTTTCTTGCTCTATCTCCGTTATACATAGCTCTTACTTGAGGAATAGTTGCATGTGATTCGTCTATTAGTAAAAGAAAATCTTTTGGAAAATAATCAAACAAAGTATATGGCGCACTACCTGGTTCACGTCCACTAATATGTCTAGAATAATTTTCTATTCCTTGGCAAAATCCTGTCTCCCTCATCATTTCTATATCAAAGTTAGTTCTTTCTTCAATTCTTTGTGCTTCAATCAGTTTATTATTTTCTTTAAAATATTTAACCCTTTCTTCCATTTCTTCTTGAATTGTTATAATAGCTTTTTCCATTTTTTCTGATGTTGTTGCATAATGTGAATTTGGAAATATCATAATATGTTGTCTTGTACTATTTACTTTTCCTGTTAAAGGATTAATTTCAGAGATTTTTTCTACTTCATCTCCCCAAAATTCAACACGTACTGCTGTTTCACTTTCATCTGATGGATAAATTTCTACTATATCTCCTTTAGCTCTAAAAGTTCCTCTTTTAAATTCTAATTCACTTCTAGTGTATTGCATATTTACTAATTTTTTAAGCATATGGTTTCTTTCTATATTCATTCCTGGACGTAAAGAAACAGCCATGTTTTCATAATCAATTGGGTCTCCTAAACCATAAATACAAGAAACAGACGCAACAATAATTACATCTCTTGTTTCAAAAAGAGCAGCTGTTGCAGAGTGACGAAGCTTGTCTATTTCATCATTAATTGAAGCATCTTTTTCAATGTAAGTATCAGACTGTGGAATATATGCTTCTGGCTGATAATAATCGTAATAAGATACAAAGTACTCCACATTGTTCTCTGGGAAGAATTCTTTAAATTCAGAATATAATTGTCCGAGCAAGAGTCTTATTGTGTGCTAAAACAAGTGTTGGTTTTTGTACTTTTTCTATGATATTTGCCATTGTAAAAGTTTTTCCGTGAGCCCGTAACACCAAGTAGAGTCTGGAATTTTTTGCCCTCTTTTACACCATTACTTAAATATTCTATTGCTTGTGGCTGATCGCCAGTTGGTTTATATTCTGAATGTAATTTAAACATTTTATTCCCTTTCTTTATCTCTTTCATCTACTGAAATTAAAAATATCCTATTATCAAAAGCACCATTTGAATCTTTCTTTTTTTGCATTGCCTGTTTTACTTCTTCAAAAGATATATTATGTTCTTTCATAATTGTTTGTATAACTTCAATTAAATCGCCTAATTCTTCCGCACTATGAGCTCCAATTACTTCACTTGCCTCTTCTAATAATTTCTTATCAAGTTCTTTTTTATACTCTTCTTCACTTAATTCTTTATATTCACATTTATGACCTTTTCTTTTAATCTTTTCAATTATTTTATCTCTAACTAATTTATTATAATAAAATATCATTACAATTACCTTCCTTTTTTGTTAGATGAATTATAAGTATTTTAGCATCTTTTCATAAAAAATACAAGGTCTTTAAATACCTCGTATCTATTTTTATATTTATCTGCAATAATATCTTCAGACAAACTTATTTATTTTCATTTAAATACCTCTTATACATTTTATCCATACTTGAAATATATTCTTCATCTTATTTTACTTTGTACTTTTCATATTCAGTGTTAGCTTTATCTATTGCTTTTTTATTAGATATTTTTCCAGAATCTTTTAGAAGTTCTTTTTTTCTAAATTTTAATAAATTATCAGTTTTATTTATCCAGTCTCTCATCGTCATAACTTGATTTTCTTCTGCTATTGTTTCCGTATAGTCTAAAAATAATGTAGTTAAATTGTTTAGTTTTATTTAGTTTTTTTAGCGTTATTTGGTCATTTTTTGCTAAACTAAATAAGACCAAAAAGGTCTAAAAGTGGCTAAATAAAGCCATTTTTAGTCTTAATCATAATATAACACTTTGTACTTTTTCAATTATATTTGCCATTTAATATTATCTTTCTTCAGAACTAGAAAATATTTTGCAATCTGCTCGCTAATTTTATCTATCCTTTTCTATTTTCTTATCTTTAGAATCTTTTTGACTTTCACAAGAATTATCATCAACTTTATATTGTAAGAATGTACTCATATTTCCATTATCATATTCCTCTAATACATTTTTTACCATGTCTAATTTTTTATATAATTCTAATGCTCTAGCAAAGTCATCTTTTGAATCAGGAATATTTGTAGAATCAGTTATATTAATATTACATAGATTAGCTAAAGTTTTATCACTTGATAATAAAAACATCTTTATTCTTTCTTCTGTTGTAATTTTAGATTTAGACAATACATTAGTTAAGATATTTGTAACATCAACGTTATACCATTTATCATTAATCTTAACCTTATTCCAAGAATGATTAATTCTTAGTGGTGAATCATTTTCCTTTCCATCATATCCCATAATAATCATATTTTCAACTTGTAATTCTGTCATGCATCTTTCAAACGCTAAAGCAACTCCAGCACAAATCGTACTTCTATCTTCTAAACAACCTTGCAAGCTTGAAATTCTAAGACGTTGTTCTTCTGACTTTTTTTCATATTCAAAATTATAGCTTGTATATTCAGATAATTGCCTGGCAATAAATACTATTTGCTCTTCTTTTGTAGTAAAATTTGAAGTAGCAACCTTTACTAAATGTTTTATTTTTTTTAAGATTTCAAGATATGAATCAATTGGCATTTCAGCGCTAACGTTTTTTCCAGAATAATAATTAGGATAAGCATACCTAAAATTTATTCTTGCTGTTTTACTAATTTTACTAATATTTTGTATGTCATCATTAGAAAATATTTTATCAAATTCTGTTAAGGTAACATGTATACCATTTTTTTCTAAAGCATCTATTACAGAGAATATATAGTCTTTATTTTCTTCATCAGCTTTATGCAGTTGTATATCTATACTAGATGCAGTTAGATTTTTTAATATATCTTCAAGTGGCCCATAAGTTTGTGTCCTTGATGGTAATAATCCTAGTCGTCCCAAAATTCTATTTTTCTTTATAGTTAATTCTATTAATTTAATCTTTAAAGCCTTTGTAATTCTATTCATAATTTTTTCCTTATAACCCTTTAGTATATAATTTTTTATATTTTAGTTGTCCACTTTCTAGATATAATACCTTATCTTTTTAAAAAATGGTATCAACAACATCCATTTCTATTCTCTTTTCTAATGTTTAGCAATAATTTTATTTGATGTACAAATTTTTTACGAATTATGTCACAAACTTTATTTTGTTCTTTTTACCGTAGGTAATTTTATCATTCTTTTATAAAAAAAACAAGGTTTCTTAAAAACCTTGTTCACATAAATTAAAATTTGTTACATTCTATACTTATCTAAATCAACTTTATAACCGATAACAATTATTCCTTCTTTTTCTAATTTTTCTTTTTGCTTTTCTATTCCACCAAAGGCAAAATGTCTTGATAAATTTCCTTTGCTGTCCACAACTTTATAACAAGGATATTTATATTCATTTTGATTATTATGTAGAATGTTTCCAACAACTCTTGCAAGTTTCTTATTCCCTAAATATTCTGCTATTTGCCCATAAGTTACTACTTTTCCTTTTGGAATTGTTTTTAAAAATTCATATACTTTTTCTTTCATTGC
>CANRPQ010000007.1 GCA_947632525.1 uncultured Clostridia bacterium | reverse complement strand
TTCTAAAGCTTTTTGTTTAATTTTTGATAATTCTTTTTTATTCAATTATCTTTCTTCTCCCTCATTTGTTTTTTCATCTTTGAAGAAATTATCAACCCATGATTCAAAATATGGACGATATTTAGAATATCGTTTGTCTGCATATACAAAGTTAAGTCTTCTAAGAATTTCTTCCCTTGATTTTCCTTCTTGTTTTTTAGCCCTTATATATTCTTGAATACTTCTTCTTCTCTTAGTATCTTCATTTTGCTCTTTTTGAGCGTACTTCTCTTGTTTTCTAGTTATATCTGCTTTGTATATATCTATACTTCGTGCCAATTTTAATCTTAATAAATCTTTCCTAGACATATTTTTTAACTACCCCCTAATCTGTAACATTTCTTCTTGCCATTCTTTCTCTAGTTTTATTATCTAATATTTTCTTTCTTAATCTAATATTTTTTGGTGTTACCTCTACAAGTTCATCTTCTGCTATGAATTCAATTGCCTTTTCTAATGACATTTGAACTGGTGGTACTAAACGAAGTGCATCATCAGATCCTGAAGCTCTTGTATTTGTTAAGTGCTTTTCCTTACATACGTTAATAGAAATATCTTCATTTCTAGAATTTATTCCTACTATCATTCCTTCGTAAACTTCTACACCTGGACCAATTAATAATTCTCCTCTTTCTTGTGCATTATATAGTCCATAAGTAATAGATGTTCCTGGTTCAAAAGCAACTAGTACCCCTCTTGTTCTTGCTTGTATTTCTCCTTTATATGGCTCATAGCAATCAAAAATACTGTTCATTGTTCCTTCACCTTTAGTATCGGTTAAGAACTCTGTTCTATATCCAATTAATCCTCTTGCTGGAATTTTAAATTCAACCTTAGTATGTCCTAGTTCTGCTGGTTCCATGTTAAGCATTTCTGCTTTTCTTCTTCCTAATTTTTCGATTACATTTCCAATACAATCATCTGGAACGTTTACAACTAATCGCTCAATTGGTTCACATTTTACTCCGTCTATTTCTTTTATGATAACTTTTGGACGAGATACTAGAAGTTCAAATCCTTCCCTTCTCATTGTTTCAATAAGTACTGATAAGTGTAATTCTCCACGTCCGCAAACTTCAAAACTGTCTGGTGTATCAGTTTCTTTTACACGAAGGCTTACATTTCTTTCTAATTCTTTAAATAATCTATCACGAATATGTCTTGATGTTATAAATTGTCCTTCTTTTCCTGCTAGTGGTCCATTATTAACACTAAATGTCATAGATACTGTAGGTTCATCAATATCTACAAAGTCTATTTTTTCTGGGTTATTTATATCGCAAACTGTTTCACCAATGTTAATATCTGTAATACCAGAAATGCATACTATATCACCAGCACCAACTTCTTCTACTTCTACTCTTTTTAACCCTTCATATGTGAATAATTTTGCTATTTTTCCCTGTACTACTTTATCATCTTTTTTACAAACTGCTACGCTCATGCCGGCTTTAATTGTTCCACGTTCTACTCTACCTACTGCAAGTCTTCCTAAATATTCATCATAATCAATATTAGATGCTAGCATTTGCAAAGTTCCTTCTTGTTCACAAGCAGGACTATTTATATTATTAATAATTGTGTCAAAAATACAAGTTATGTTATCACTTTCATCTTCCAAATTCATTTTAGCAATCCCATTTTTGGCTGATGCATATACTACTGGAAAATCTAATTGCTCATCATTAGCATTTAATTCAATAAACAATTCTAATACTTGGTCAACAACTTTTAATGGGTTTGCCCCTGGTCTATCAATTTTATTAATTACTACTATTGGTTTTAAGTTTAATGCTAAAGATTTTTTAAGAACTTCTCTTGTTTGTGGCATTGGTCCTTCAAATGCATCAACTAATAAAAGTACACCGTCTACCATTTTTAGTACACGTTCTACTTCTCCACCAAAGTCTGCATGTCCTGGTGTATCTACTATGTTTATTTTTATATCATTATACATAACTGATGTATTTTTAGAAAGAATTGTGATTCCTCTTTCTTTTTCAATATCTCCAGAATCCATTATTCTTTCTGCTACTTGCTCATTATCTCTAAATACATGGCTTTGTCTTAAAAGTGCATCTACAAGTGTAGTTTTTCCATGATCTACGTGTGCAATTATTGCTATATTTCTAATATTTTTATTGTTCATTTTTAGTTCCCCTTCTTTTATTTTTCTTAATGTATAAAATTGCAATAATAAACAATATAATTTTTGTATAACGCTATTTAGCATTTAATAAAACGCACATACAGTAAGCTGCATTAAAACGTGAGCAAAAAATTATATTGTTTGTTACTTATTATTATTTTTGAATAACAACATTACTATTATACTTTATATTTCTTAGTTTGTCAACATAATTATGTTCTCGATGACTTCTTGTTATATGTTTTTAATAGCCTATTTTTAGTAAAATAGTAATTTTTTTGATTTGTTTGATTTTTATTTGAAAATGTTAATTGGTGTTTTTTATTTTTTTGTCACTTTTTAATGCTCTATAAATAGAAATGATAATTAATACTGCAAATATTCCAGCTAATACACCCAAACTATCAATTCCAACATCTATAACACTTGGCCCTCTCCCCGCTACAAAGCTTTGATGATATTCATCAAAGCTTGCATAACCTACACCAACTATCATACTTATAATCCATTTTTTATATAGTCTTGTTTGAAATGTACTCATAAATGTCATAATAAATATTCCTACTAGACCATAAATAGAAAAATGGGCTAATTTTCTAACTATTGGTTCTGTATGTTCAATTAATTTTTGTTTTGTTTCTATGCTTAAGTTTTTAGTATATGGAAAGTGATTAATAAATATTGTAGTTACTTTATTACTTAAGCTTCCTGATTGTTCTCCATTTTGTGCTGATAAGTTAAATATAGCAAAAAACGTAAGTATTAATAATGTCATAGAGATTATTCTAATAATTGTTCTTTTCATATTTCTCCTTGCCTATTTTATTGTAAAGTTTTGTTCGTTAGTTTGAACTTCTATCCATGTTCTGCCATCGCTAACCTCTATTTCTTTTCCACCAACATCTTTTTCATTTATAACTGTTCCTGATTTATATGTATATTTTGTTTTAGCTGATCTGCTAGATTTACTCCATGTGATTGGTATTGCATATCCATTTGTTATATAATATCCTTCACCAGTTCCAGTTGTTTTTAAGTCCCAGTAATAATTGTCATCACACACTTTATAATCAATTTTCTGTATAATAATATTTTTTGTTGTGACTTCTTCCTTCGTTTCATGGTCTTTACATTTCTTACCATTTTCATAACGAGTATACATTTTTGTTTCTTCATTATATTTGAAAGATGCTATTTGTGGAGCTGCACCATAAGGTATGGTAATTTCGTTTGCAGTTTCTACTTTTGTAGCAGATGCTAATTCAACATCACTAACATTATATTTTAATAATACTGAATTATTTGAAGTTGTTCTAATACTTTTATCTTTCACTGCCTTTTTTAGTTTTGCCATAGATGTATATGCTGTATGTTCTAAAGCTAGATTTTCTTTGTTATCTCTATAGTATGGATATCCGAATAGTCCTTGCAAATAGTCTATACTTCCTGATTTTAAATCATCTTCTGCATAATGACTCCAACCAAAGCAGCAAAATATTGCATCTGACTCTAATGCAAAGTCTACAAAATTATGTCGTGCACTTCTTATTGTTCCAATAACTAAGTCTTCTTTAATGTCTTTATACATAGCAATTAACCTGGAAGTGTTAAATTCTGTTGGAACTTCATAAACTAAATATGCTTTATTTAATCCTTCTTGTACTTTAACTGCAACATCAGTGTTATTTACAACAACTGCATAAGGTCTTGATTTTGAGTTTATATCGATAATATCAATTTTTTCTTCAGTCTTTGTCTCTCCTTTTTCATTTACATTTATGTTATTTCCCTGTTCAGGTATTTGTGCTAAATCATTATGGGTAGTTAAATTTTTAACAATTAGTGTTACTGTTGCAACTATTATTGCTATTATTATTACAGTTAATAGTATAAATTTTATTTTATTTTTTTTCATAAACTTTCTCCACTTCATAAATTATTTATTGGTATTACATAATGTTCAAATTACTTTAGTTCATTTTTTTACTAAATTAAGAACTTCAACTATTATATATTAAAATTATAGTAAGTAATAATAGTATAAGTTATTCTGATAATTATTTTATATTATTCCATGCATCTTAATTTATATTTTTTTATTATATTTATTAACTTATTATATAAAATTTGAAGTATTTTTATTGCAGATGATAATAACATTGAACAACAAAATACTGCAAAGACAACTAAAATTATATATTTAAATTTATCTAATGTACTGCTAATATTTCTATTCAATATTCCATAGAATAAATCATCAAATATGTAGGATGTGAGATACATTCCTAAAGATAATTTTGAAATTGCTGTAATTGTTTTTTTTATATAATTCGGTATATTATCTAAGTTCATATTTATACATAAAATAAATACTAATATTGTATTTATTAATGTTTCAAAACCTCCATAATCTACCCATGTTCCTGCTACAAATGTGTGGCCATAACTTCTATAGAAATTATAACTTCCAAATAATACAATACCAAAAAATAAAAGTATTAAATTTTTCTTAATTGACAGATTTACCTTATACTTTGAAAAATATGCTCCTATAAAGTAATAAGTAATTGGATAAATTTTTGTCCACCAACTCGGTACTAATTTGGTATAACTAGTTGAACCCGCTGGATATGCAAACCATGATATATCTTTTAAATTATACGTATTAAATAATGTTGGTAGTATTGTAAGGCTTATCAAAGTAATTATTAATATTTTGCTCTGCTTTTTATTTTCTAAGTTATTCCAAATTATATTTAAAAATGGGATTAATAAATATAATCCTAAATACATTTCTATATACCATGAATAATTATCACCAGAAAAATCTAAAATTGAAAAAATTGCAGTTTTTAACGTATACTCCTCTCCTAAATAAAATTTTTTATATATGATACATAAAATACTAGCAATTATATAAGTAAATATTACCCCCCCGATTTTTCTGTAATATTCTTTGTTTAATTTTTTTTGATTCATTAAATATCCTGTTAGTGTCATAAATAGTGGTACACATATCATTAAAATTGTCCTAATAACTGTCATAATATACATTTTTTTGCCAATTTCAATAGTAGAATAGAATCCTACTTTTAGTAAAGAATGCACCATTATAACACATGCTATAGCAATAGTACGTATTAAATCTAAATTTACAGATCTTTCTTTCTCCATTTTTTCTCCTAGTTTTGTATTTTATATTTTAGGAATTTAGTAAACGTTTGATTTTACTTTTGCAAAGAAATATAATATTCTTTATTAATTCCCAATTGTCATGTATAGCATATACTATAGCAAGTATAAGTACAATTATATTTATTATTATATTATTTATATAATATGCTATAAATACAAATAAAATCATAATCACAGTTTTTATTATTTCATATTTATGTATGTTTATTTTCATATATTTTTTAACATCTTGTACTCTAAGTATCATCATAGTAAAATATGATAAAAATGTAGAAATTGAGGCTGCATACAATCCTATAATTTTAATTAATCCAATATTTATAATAATATTAATAATGGCTGACATTAGTGAAGTCTTAGCAATAACTTTTGTATCTTTTCTAGCTATGTATATAGCACTTACTAAACCTATAATGATATTACATAATGCTGATAACATTAATATAGGAATTTGATAATATGCATCTTTAAATTTCTCATTAATCATAATATTAAATACAAAAGGCATACAAGCTATAATTCCTATACACATGGATGAAAATAATTTAAAAGCTGAATTCATAGTTTTTGATATATATTCTTCTCCATCTTCGTCATTTATATGTAAAGCTACTGATTCTGTCCAGGACATATTAAATATATTGTAGATTGTAATAGCCATTGAAGAAAATTTATTTGCTGCAGAATAAATTCCATTTACAGCAACTCCTAAAATGGCAGATACAATTACTTTGTCAGATGTATTAATGGTCCACCAAGATATTGCATTTGGTATTAATGGAATAGAGTATTTAAATAATTCTTTTACTTGTTGCTTATTGTACCTGGTTATTTTAAAATATTTATATATTTTTTTTGTTATAAAAATATATATTATACAAATACAGTTTCCTAACAGGGTTGCTAAAAGCATTCCATACGCACCAATATGAAGTCCTAGGATGAAAATCAAGTTAAATAAAATCGTGGTTGCAGCTGTTATGAAACTCCCTATAGTATATCGTAAGTTATCTCCTAGCCCTCTGGAAATTTGTAGCATCGTTGATGAAAACATGGCTGCAATTACATTGGTAGCCAAGAAATATTTATAATCATTATGAATATTTTTTGCAATAATCATAAATAAAATTATATATATAATAGTCTGAACTATTTGTATTATAAGATTAGTTGATATTATAACACTCTTATTTTCTTCATCTTCTCTATTTTCAATTAAGAATCTAAATACAGCATGTTCTATTTGAAGAGTAATTACTGGCACTATTAAAGAAATGCAAGTATTTAATAAATCTACAATTCCATATTCTTCAGTAGTTAAAACTGCTGTATATAAAGGAAGCAAAAAGAAACTAATTAATTGTGTAGAAATTTTTCCTATCGTCAATATAATTGTATTTTGCACTAATTTTTTTTCCCTATTCATTTAATTTTGCTTGTTCCTTTCTACCTTCTTAGCGGGTACTCCAGCAATTGTTATTCCTTTTTCTAAAAATGACTTGTTTACTATAGCCCCTGCACCTATTTTTATATTATCTGCAATTATTATATCTCCATATATTTTTGCTCCAACTCCAATATCAACATTGTTTCCTATTTTTGGAGCTTCTTTATTTTTTCCATTATTTCCTATGCAATTATCACCGTGCAAAATACAATTTTTACCTATTTTCGAATTTCCATTAATAGTGATAACACCTGAGTGACAAATATTTAGTCCTTCTTCAAATGTATTTTCCCATATTTCTATCCCTAATTTAATTCCTAAAACATTTTTCCTTCTTCTATATAATAAGTACATAATATTTCTATAAATACTTTTTTTCATGTTATAAAAATATTCCGTCCTTCTTAGTAATTTGATGTATTTCCATATTTTTACGCGTTGATCATTTGTTATATAATTTACTATTTTGTCCTTTTTATTATCAGAAATATATATTTTTTTTTCTGTTTTTAAATAATGAATCAAATCTTTTATATTTTTTATCATATTCAATCACCTTTAATTTTTAAAATAAGCCTTATTATAAATTTCCTTCTCTTTCTTATCATGTTTACAAATAGTCTATTTTTAAAATTCATTTTTGAATCATCAATTTCACTTAAAACTTTTACTAATGTTTTATCCTCTAAAATCTTTTTTATATTTTTTTTATACCCATTTGGTTTGTATTTTATTTCTTGCTTCAAGCAGACTAAAATATTCCAATAAAAAGTATTATTTAATCTTTCATTTGCTTCTTCACATAAGTTTAATGAATTTATTAGTTCCTTTTCTTTAATATATAATTTTTTATACATTTGAAATCTGTTATTTTTATATTTTTTTGTTAATGAAGATTCATTATTAGTGCAATATATATATAAATAATCTTTCAATAAAGTAACTCTTTTTGAATATCTATAATAATTAAAGTCAAAAATAATATCTTCTGAAATGTATTCTCTTTCTGAATAGAACCTTATATTATTATCTTCTATTATTTCTTTTGAATACAGTCCTCTCCATACAGACATTCCTATATAATTTTTTCCAGAATAGTTTGCTCCTATCATCCTTAAAAGGACATTGTTGGATATGTCTTCTTTAATACAAATAGCTTCTTCTTCTATATCACATATATTACATAATACAGTATCAGATTTATCTGATTTTATATATTTATACATCTTTTCTAGCATGTTTTCTTTTATATAATCATCTGAATCTATAAAACTAATATACTTTCCAGTTGCATTCTCCAATCCAGTATTTCTAGCAAACCCTAATCCTTGATTCTTCTTATGTATTACTTTAATCCTAGGGTCTATATTTTTATATTTATCACACAGTTCTCCTGATTTATCTTCAGATCCATCATTAATTAGTATTATTTCCAAATTTTTATATGTTTGATTTATCAAACTATTAATGCATCTTTGTAGATATTTTTCTACATTATATACCGGAACTATAACCGATATTAGTTCTTCTTCCATTCTAATACTCCCTCTTTTTTAATTTTGCTTTTTTACTTTATAAAAATTTTTAGATATTAGTATAGTTGTAAAATATATAATCGTTGTAACTAACAAACTAATTTCTATGTTTGCAATTCCACCACCAGTGGTATTAATAAAGGAACATATAATAAAGCTACTATAGTAAAATTGATTTGAAGTGTTGTAAAAGTATTCTATTTTTTTTGAGACTAATCCCATTAAAATCATTCCTATAATTATTCCTGCCACTCCAAAATTTATATAGAATTCTCCTATTATAGTTGGAGTTACTCCTCCACCATTAAATGTAATATTTAGTATGTCTTTTAACCATAGAGTAAAATCCATGTCTGGGCCGGGTTTTAACATAATTATATTTATTAAATATGTGTAACCATATTTATAGTTTTCATGCTGTGGGAATGCTCTAAGTATATTTGAAAGGTTTATTGATCCATTCTTGAATATTGAGATAGTACTTCTATAAATATTAGTGCCTCCTCGTATTGAACCAATTAAGACAATTATTATTAATATTATGATTGCTAATTTCAATAACTTTTTATTGTTTATATTGTATATCTTATTGTACATAAGGAAAATAATTATAATTGGCATTACTAAGCTTGATCTAAAGCCTTTTATTAAAGTTAGCGGTATAACAATACAAGCTAAGATAATAAAATATTTCTTATTGAATTTGTTCTTTAAAACGCATTCATAAAGCAAGCAAAGTCCTATAGTTCCCAAATACATTAATTGTATAATTATTCCGTTTCCAGAAAGAGCCATAATTCTGCCATTTTCTATATTTTCATTTAAAATAATAGAATGATTTTTAACTAAATAAATTGCATCCGCTAAAATTGATATTATTATTAATATTAATGCAATTGCTATTAGTACATTGCTATTAACTTCTTTTCTTTTTTTTATTTTTTTTTCTGCTTTCGTATATTCTATGCTATTATATATAAAATTTCCTATCAAAAAACACAATGCTGCAACTAAAATTATTATATATTCCTCTGAACAGAATTCACCAGTTGCTATATAATAAGCAATTGGTGATATTCCAATATTTATTGAAAAGAATGCCATAAATAATACAGATACTCTCCAAAAATAAAATTCATTAAATTTTAAAACAGTAATAATTATAGAAATATATAAGATTGAAAATATTGCTAAGTTAATAAATTCATTAATTTTTATAAATTGCATAAAGTAATATATTAATATTATTAACATTAATGTACACAAAATTATCAAGTTTTTTTTATTAATATTAAAATGCATTTTTATCTCTCCAATCACTTTATAATATTCTAAAATTTCAAATTTACTGGATTGTGTGTTACTCTTTTTTCTATTGGTGGTATCTCCATATAATTTCCATACATGCTGTGCAATATAAAGTCATATTCTTTTGGAACATTGTACTCTTTATTTTCAAATTTCATTTTTATAGTTGGTAAATATTTTTCTTTTTTTATCAATTCACTTTTATAATTATATGCTGTTGATAAAGCTACAAAATATTTGTAATCATCTTTTTTAAAATTCCATTTCATTACTTTGTCTTGTAGGTTTAATAAAGTTTTATTGCTTATCGGTTTAAATAATATACCAATTATTCTTTTTATTATTAGTTTATTTTTATTTAAAAAGAACTTATTTTTATAATGTAATATTGAAAAAATTAATTTATTTATTTTGTATTGTATTGCTATTATTTTTGAATTATCTGATTTTGCATTGTCAAAAGGAAATAAATCTATCCATATTCCTTTAGGTCCATCATAATTTACTTGAAATTCTTGCTCAAATATCGTATTTTTCTTTCTTATCTTTGTAAAATTCAAATAATATTTTGGATTTGTATTTTTGTTATCTATCATATATATATCATTTAATTCATTTGCATATATATTTATAAATTTCTCATAATCTTTTCTAGGCATTCCTATATCTAAATCATCATCCCATGGGATAAATCCTTTGTGTCTAACTGCTCCTAATAATGTTCCTCCTGTTAAGAAATAAGTAAGATTATACTTTTCACATATTCTTACTACTTCGTCTAATATCTCTATTTCTACATTATGTAATTTTCTTAGATTTTCATCACTCATTAACTCATTCATGTTTTTCCACCTTTATTTGTATAGTTCAAGCGTTTCATCTACAGTTTTATCCCAATTGTATTTTTCTATAGTGTATTTTTGAATTTCTTCCTTTTGTTTTTTATCAATTGCTTTACTAATTATTTGTTTTAATTTGATTTTTAAGTCTTCTATGTCTGATTTTTTAAATTTACATGCATATTCTTGAGTTATTTGTGTATTTTCTTCTATATCACTTATTAAGCAATTACATCCATAGCTCATTGCTTCTAAAAGAGATATAGGCATTCCCTCTATATCGCTTGGTAAACAATACAAATAACAATTGCTATATAGTTCTTCTAATATTTGTCCTTGTACAAATCCCGTCATAAGAATCCTTTTATCATCTTTAACCATATTCTTTATTTTTTCTAAGTAATTATTAGTGTGACTTGCTCCTCCAGCAATAACTAATTTTTTGTCTGTCTTTATTTGTTTGTATGCCTCTACCAAGTAATGTAATCCTTTTTCAGGCACTATTCTTGCTAAGAACAAGATATAATTATCTTTTTCTAATCCCCATTTTTCTTTTATCATATCAGCTTTTTTTATTTCTGGTTTATTTACTCCATTTGGTATAAAATGTGTCTCTCTATTATATGTATCCTTAAAATATTTTTTAACTCCTTTTGACAGTACAATTATTTCATCTGCATACTTTGCAGCTATTTTTTCACCAAATTTCAAATACTTGGTAGCAAATCCACCCCATTTGGAACGTTGCCAATCTAACCCATGTATAGTCGCTACTGTTTTTATTCTAAATAAGTGAGGTATCCAAAGCATTGCACATGATCCTTCTGCATGATAATGTATAACATCATATTTACCAAATATTGCTCTTATCGTTGCAAAAAAGCTATATAATAAAGCATCTATACCTTTTTTATTAATAGTTGGTATTGTTAGTAATTTGATGCCTTTATATTCCTTTGGATTTTTTTTCCCTTTATCAACGTTTTTATCTTGAACATTTTTTCCTTTTCTATTATAAACTTCTACTATATGCCCTCTTTTTATAAGTCTAGTAGATAATTCTTCCACTACAATTTCTACTCCGCCTTCACGTGATGGAATACGTTTATGACCTATCATTGCAATTTTCATATATAGAACTCCTTAATTATTTTTGTTTTTCATCTGATTTGCAATATCCTCTTCTACAATTTCTTCTCCTGATTTACGTTGCAATTGTTCTCTAGATTGTTCTGATAATCCATCATTAACATTACAGTACATATCACATGTTGAACATTTATCTAATTCTTCCTTCGTTACTTTTCCATCTCTAAAATCTCTAACTATTTTATTTTCGAACATAGAATATTTTTGTTTTTTGAAAAATCTTAAAAATTTATGTTTTATTACCCATAGTGCAGGAATCCATATATATTTATGCATTGCAGGACTTACAGAACCTATCATCCAACATTGTCTATTGCAATGTCTAACTGTATTACGAACTTCTTCTGCCTGCTTTGAGTTCCAAATTTCTTCCCACGATTGATCGTTTAAGTTTCCCATAACTTGTTTTTCTTTTGTTCCATTACATGGCATTACATCACCATATGGATCTATAAAAAATGTATCAAAAGCCATATCACATGGAAGTAATCTTTTTTGAGAAAATATATAGTTTATTAATCCATGATTAAAATATGCTCTAAACCATTTTTTGGGTGAGTTTGATTCTAATAGCTTATTAATTAGTTTTTCAAATTCTTTTGATACCATTAATCTATCTTTTATAATATTTTTCGATTCTACAAAATAAAATGAATTATGTAATGATGCAGTAGCAAATTCCATATTTAATTCATTTGATAAGTCATATAAAGGAACTAAGTCTTTAGCATTTGCGTCTTGAACTGTCATACCGAATCCAACATCTGGATGCCCCATTTCTACCAGTTTTTTTAGAGTTAAATACCCTTTATTAAATCCATCTTCTAGCCCTCTTATTTTATTATTTGTTTCTTCAAGACCTTCTATAGATATTCTTATTCCTACATTTGGAAATTCTTTACACAATTCTATAATTCTTTCTGTAAAAAATCCATTAGTAGAAATAACTATTCTATCCGATTTTTTACACAGTTCTCTTACTATATCTGGTAAGTCTTCTCTAATAAATGGTTCTCCTCCTGTTATATTAGTAAAATACATTTTAGGTAATTTCTTTATTGTTTCAATACTCAATTCTTCCTCTGGTTTAGATGGGCACTTGTATCTATTACACATAGTACATCTGGCATTGCAACGATATGTAACAATTACTGTACCATTTAATTTTTTACCTTTCATCTGTTCTTCTCCTATCTATTTAATAAGCTATTATAGATTTTAATAAGTTCATTGTAGTAAATTTCTTTAGAATATAGTTTCTTACATAATTCTTTGGATTTTTCACTAAATTTTTTCACTAAATCATTATCATTAAATAGCTTTTGGATTTTTTGCTTTAAATCATTTATATTATCTACTTGATATATAAATCCATTTTCTCCATTTTTTATTAATTCAGGAATTCCACCCATATTTGACCCTATTACAGGCTTTCCTATTGCTAAAGTTTCAATAATAGAATAAGGACAGTTTTCGTACCATATAGATGGTACAATTACAAATTTACATTTTCTAATATATTCTTTCATATTTTCTGTATTTAAAAATCCTAATAATTTAATTCTATCTTCTAGTCCATTGTTTTCTATTAATTTTTTTATATTTTCTTTTTCTTCTCCTTCTCCAGCAATATATAACTTTCCATCTTTCATTTTTGAAAAAGCGTCAATTAAATGTAAAATTCCTTTTTCTTTAGATAATCTTCCAAAATATAAAGCATAATTATCATCTTTAGTGTCTATTTTATATTCATCAATATTAATAAAATTGTGAAGTGCTTTTATCTTTTCTTCGGGTATACCGTCTTCTATAAATTTAGATTTGTAGAATTGGCTTGGTGTAATAATATAGTCTATCTTTTTTCTATAAATATTTGCTATTCTATAATATTTACCTTCAATTGCTCCTAATAAACTTTTTAATTTAGAATTTTTTATGCATTTTTTCTTTATACAATTAATATATTTTCCTTTTATACATTTTTCACATATTTTTTTATTACCATCTAACATTGTAATTGCCGGGCATATAGCTTGTACGTCATGCGCTGTAAATACAATAGGTATTTTTCTTTTTTTTATTGGTTTAATAATTGAAGCTGACAATTGTCTTTGAAAATTATTTAAGTGTACTATATCTGGTTTAAAATCTTCTAAAGCCTCTTCCATCTTTTTTTTATTCTTTCTTGAATAAATAATTTCTAAAGCCTTTAATTTATTATTGCTGTTTAAGTCAATTTCTTCAGTAAAATATTCTTTATTATTCGTTTGAATATTGTTTTTATTTTTCATTGAAAAAAATGCTACTTCATGTCCGTGTTTTTCTAATTCTTTTGCTAAATCAAAATAATATTTTTCACTTCCACCTTTTAAATAATGAAATTTATTTACTAATAAAACTTTCATTTTTATTTAGCCCCTTCATTTTTATTGAAAATTTTTAATATCGTTTTTAATAGAAATTTTATATCACTTAGAGCATTTTCCTTTTTAATGTATTCAATATCAATATTTATTCTATCTTTTAATGTAACTTCACTTCTCCCATTAACTTGCCATGGTCCTGTTAATCCGGGTTTTACTTTTATTATTTGATTGTAAGCTACTTTTCCTATTGCTCTTTTTTCTCTGGGTAAATATGGCCTTGGTCCTACCAAACTCATATCTCCTTTTAGCACATTTATAAATTGTGGAAATTCGTCCAAACTAGCTTTTCTTAAAAATTTTCCTACAGGTGTAATTCTGGGGTCATTTGTTAGTTTTCTGTATGTCATATACTCTTCATTGGCTTCAGGATTATCTAGTAAGTATCTTTTTAGTTTCTTATCTGCATTTACTACCATTGAACGAAATTTATACATTTTGAATGTTTTTCCGTTTTTTCCTATTCTTTTTTGTATATAAAAAACTGGCCCATTGTCTTTTACCACTATATTAGCAATCCATACTACTAGAGTTAATGGTACTAAAATAACGCATCCAACCAATGCACCTATTATATCAACTATTCTTTTTATTACTTTATATATTTTTTTATTTATATTGTTATCATCTATATCAATTTCATTAGCTTTTTTAGAAGTTTGAATATCTATGTCCATACAATACACCCTTGCTTTTATTTCATTATTACTATTTTATTCTATACTATTATTATATAAAAATCAACACTTTTTTCTATTTTTCGTGTTATTTAGATATAAATTTTAAAAGGATTTATTTTGGCATATTTTTCCCAAAATAAATCCTTTTATTTTATTTACTATATCCTGTTTTAGTTATAATTTGGTTACTAATTGTTTTAATTTTAGATGGTAGTTCATAGTTTTCATCTTTGAATACTTCTTTATGTAGCTTTAATACATTGCTTTCTAATGTTACTGGAACTCCATACCACCTATCTAGTGTTATTCCCTTTACGTTATATGGCCAGCCCATACTTTTTCCTATTTTAAAGCTTGTAGCTGATGGTAATAGTGAAACTATATCTCCCATTTTTATATTTGTATATACTTGTGGTAGCATTTTATCTGCAAAATTATTTAGTTCTCCTAAACTTTTTGTTTTTAATTTTTGTACCATAGCTTCAATTAAATCTCTCATACGCTCTGTACGTTTATAGTCTCCGCCTGCTGTATAACGAATTCTACAATATGATACTGCTTGAACACCATCTAATGTGTATGTTCCTGCTGATGTAATATGTTTAGATTTTTTTCCTGTTACTTTTGAAACTTCATCTATATATGAATTAATATATTGTGTTTCTTCAGCAGTTATTTGCATTTTAATTCCACCAAGTTCATCTACCGCATCTGCTACAGAGTCAAAATTAACTGTTATAAATTCTTTAATGTTTAAGTCTAAATTTGTATTTAAAGTTTTTATTGCAAGTTCTGCTCCACCATAAGAATATGCATGTGTTATCTTATCTAGTCCATGGCCTGGAATTTGTACATAGGAATCACGATAAACAGAAATTAGATTTACATCTTTTGTAGCATTATTAATACTTGCAATTATAATACAATCACTTCTGTTTCCTACTCCATAGTCATCAGCTCTACTATCTATTCCAAATATAGCAATATTTCTATATTCAGTTAGATTATCATTTTCAGAAATTTCTAGATTTGATTCATTAATATCTACTTTATTCATTTTTCCTATTTTGTCATTGATAAATCCAAACCCAGCAGCAGCAATTCCTATAATTAGTAATATAATAATTAACAAAATTATTCCAAATATCTTTAAAGCTTTATTTTTTTTCTTTTTTTTCTTTTTATTTATATTTTTCTTTTTTGCATATTCAGCATCTTCCATATCGTATGTTTTTTTTATTTTATATTCATCATAATCATTCGAATGTTTTCCTGGCATTTTTATTCTCCTTTATTTTTTTCCATTTGTTTTATGTAATTCCATGAATCTTTACACATATCTTCTAAAGTTTTCTCTGCTGTCCAGTCAAGTTCTTTTTTTGCTTTTGTACTATCTGCATAGAAAATTGGTAAATCTCCTGCTCTTCTTCCTACATATTCATATGGAACATCAACATTATTTGTTCTTTTAAATGTATCAACCATTTCTTGTACTGTATATGGTGTACCTGTTCCTAAATTATATACATATAATCCTGATTTTTCTTTTTCCAACTTTTCTAATGCTTTTAAATGTCCTTTTGCTAGGTCTACAACGTGTAGAAAGTCTCTAGCACCAGTTCCATCTTTTGTTTCTTTATAATCGTTTCCAAATATGTTTAAATGGTCTAGTTCTTTATTTGCTACTTTCATAATGTATGGCATTAAATTATTTGGTATTCCTTGTGGATTTTCTCCTATTAGTCCGCTTTCATGTGCTCCTACTGGATTAAAGTATCTAAGAAGTGCAATGTCCCAGTCATTATCAGCAAAATATACATCCTCTAATATTTTTTCTATCATAGATTTAGTGGTTCCGTAAGGATTTGTAGTTTCGCCTCTTTTCATAGTTTCTACATATTTTATTTCTTTTCCTCTATCGCCATAAACAGTTGCTGAAGAGCTAAATACAAATTTTTTTACACCATATTTTTGCATAGTTTGTAATAGCACAACTGCTCCTGTTATATTATTATGATAGTATTTTAATGGTTCTTTTACAGATTCACCAACTGCTTTAAATCCAGCAAAATTGATTACAGCATCAATATCATTTTCCTCAAATACCTTTTCCAAAGATTGTCTATCTAAGCAATCTACTTCATAGAATTTAAAGTCTTTTCCTGTAATTTGCTTTATTTTATCGATGACTTCTGGTTTACTATTAGAAAAATTGTCTATTATAATTATTTCTTTTCCTGCATTTAATAATTCTACAGCTGTATGACTTCCAATGTATCCTGCTCCACCTGGTAATAAGATAGCCATATTATTTCCACCTTTCTAGAATAATATCCTTTACTTTATTTTTTACTTCTTCTATTGACATTTTAGTAGTGTCTATAACTATTGCATCTTCTGCAATTTTTAAAGCACCAACTTCTTTATGCATATCATTATAATCTCTGGTTTTTATTTTGTCTAGTATTTCTTCATAAGTTTCTTTCATTCCTTTTGCAATGTTTTCTTTATACCTTCTTTTGGCTCTTTCTTCTACATCTGCATCCAAATATATTTTTACATTAGCATTAGGAAATACAACTGTTGTGATATCTCTACCTTCCATTATTACATCTTTTCCTTCTGCCATTTTTCTTTGTAAGTCTACCATTAATTCACGAATTTCTGGAATAGAAGACACTGGTGAAACAAAGCCTGATACTTCTATACTTCTTATTTCTGAGGTTACATCTTCTCCATTTAATAGTATTTTTTGTTCACCATTATAGTTTTCTAATTGTATATAAATATTTTTTGCTATATTAATTAGTTCTTCCTTTTTTTCTATTGTATTAATTCCTTGTTTTAACGCTTGTAACGTGACACATCTATACATTGCTCCTGTATCTATGTTAACAAGTTTTAGTTCTTGCGCTATTAATTTTGTAATTGTTCCTTTTCCTGTTCCTGCTGGTCCGTCTATTGCTACAACAAATGACATAATATTTCCTCCGTTATTTATATTTATTTTTGTTCTTCTGGCATATGAATTCCTTTTGCAACAATTGTTACCTGCTGTACATTCATAGTAGTTAATCTTTCAATTTCTTTCTTTATTTTTTCTTTAAATTCCCTTAATGTATCTAGAATATTATAGCCATAATTAATAGAAACTTCCATATAAATATTAGGCCCTTCTGGTGTGCTTTCTACTCGAATTCTCATAACTTTATATATTGCCTCTGTTCTTTTTGCTAAATATTCTGCAATTTGTCTAAATACAGTGTCTGAGATTGTAAAATTACCCATATAGCTGAATGTTGGCCTTATAATAGATTTTTCTGTCATGTATGGGTCATTACCTTTTCCTTTAAATTTAAAAATTTGTAAAGGGTCTAGTATGTATCCTGAGAAGTCTTTTTTTATTTCAAATGTAGGTACAGGAATAACATGTTTTCCTTGTGTTGTTCGTATTCTTTTTGCAGTTTCCATTTCTGCTTCTGTAGCAACATCTTGAATATATATTCTTTTGCAAGGTTTTGGTAACCCTAAATTACTTATAATTTTATCTATCATTCCGTCAGAAGTACCCAATATTAATATGGATTCTGGTCTACACTTTCTAATAGCCTTCTTCATTTCGTTTCTATCTTTTTCATTTACAAAGATAGCTTTTTTTACTGTTTCTATTTTAGTAGGTGCTTTTTTAGCAGAAGTTCCTGCAATTACATCATTTTCATTGATTAATAGTCCGTCATCTATAATATAGTTAATATGATTTTCGTTTGCTACCATTTGTGCACGATAGCTTTTTCCTGTACCAGACGGACCAATAAAAGCATATACTTTGGTTTCTTCTACTGGATTTAAATTTAAATTAATGTTATTCATGTTAAAAAGTGCCAAGTTTCTTCTCTCCTTTTTTATTTTTGCTTATATATTTTAATATTTTCATTTTTTATTTATCGTTTGTTATGTCTCCATTGCCACTTACTGGAATAGTATCACCTAAACAAGTTGGATTAGGTTTAAAAATGCACTTTATGCAATCTTTATCTCTTGCTAATATCTCTCTTAATTCCCTTAGAGATTGCCCTGCATATTTTCTTGGATCTGAGTTGACTCCATATGCTTCTATTCCTAATTGTTTTGCAGTATATAGTGCTCTATACATATGATATTTTTGTGTTACTATAATAATTTTTTTAGCTTGAAAAATTTCTTTTACTCTGTAAAGACTGTCATATGTAGAGAATCCCGCATGATCCATAAAAATATCTTCTGATTTCACATCTCTATCTATTGCAAACTTTTTCATTACATTTACTTCATCGTAATTTTCTTTTCCATGATCTCCACTCATTATTATTTTAGGAGATATTTCGTTTTTGTATAAAGATATTCCCTGTAATAGTCTATCTTCTAACATAGGGCTTGGATTGTCACCCCATATTCCTGCACCTAATATTAGAATGCAATCTATATCAGTTAATTCTTTTGCTTGTTCTTCTGTTAAAATTTTGTCTTTGGTTTGGAAAATTATGAAAAAGTTAATTGAAAGTAATAAAATTATAATTATTAATACAATAATACTCATCACTATTATAACCTTCTTTATTATTTTATTCATTTAATTACTTCCTCTTTTATAACATTTTTTATAATATTAAAAAACATATATTAAAAGTGGGCACAAAATCAGAAAAATCTAACTCGTGCCCCTTTCTTTTAAATTTTGCTTAATTTTTAACTTCTTCTGTACTAATTTCTTTTACTTCTGCAATATTAATTTTTCTAACATGTTCAATTTTATCCCAAGATGTATCACGTTTGAATAAACATTTAAAGTTAATTAATAACCATGATCCTAAGAATAAAGGATAACATAACAACCCTTTAATCATTGGTTTTATTGGTCTCTTATCTAACCACATAATTACTATGGCTGTACCTATTGGTAATAAAAATGTTGGAATAATATATCTTAAAACATTAATTATTAATTCTGTTGCTGTCATTCCATTTCCAGCATACATTATAAAGTTTAAAAGTAATAATATAAGTGTTGCAACGAACATTGGTATACTACCAATGATATATAAAAATCCGTCAAAGTTCATCATTGTTTTGTGTTCTTTTATTGATAGTATTAATGGTTTTGTATACTCTTTAATGCATTGCATGTGACCAACTGTCCATCTTGTTCTTTGTTTCCAACTTTGCATAAACCCTAATGGTTGCTCGTCATAAACAATTGCATCTGTTGCCCAACCTAATCTTTTACCTTTTATAATTCTTTTTAATGAAAATTCAATATCTTCTGTTAATGTTTTTGTATCCCAGCCATTTGGTTTTACCACATCAAATTTTACCATAAAACCTGTACCATTAATTAATGGAGATAATCCAATATTATATCTTGCTAAATGGTAAAAGCGGTTCATTGTCCAATAGAAAATTGCATACCCTGCTGTAATCCAGTTGTCTGTTGGGTTTTTAATATCTCTATATCCTTGAACTACTTCTTCTCCTTGGCAAAGCTTTTTATTCATATTTTTAATAAAATTTTTATCTACAATATTATCTGCATCAAAAATACAGAAAGCATCATATTGTGCATCTTCTTTTATTTTTTGTTTTAAAAACCAGTCTAATGCATATCCTTTTGTTTTCTTTTCTGAGTCAAATCTTTCATAAACAATAGCCCCTGCATTTTTTGAAACTTGTGCTGTGTTATCTGTACAGTTATCTGCAATAACATATATATCAAATAAATCTTTTGGGTAATCTTGTTTTTTTAAGCTTTCTATTAATTCTTCTATTACGTTTTCTTCATTGTGTGCTGGTATAATCGCCATAAAACGATGATTTTTATTTGATATCATTGGTTTATCTTTTAATTTTATTAATGAACAAACACTAATAATAAGCTGATATAACCAAAATATTGTAATTATCCACACTAATGCTTGTTGCACAATGTATAGGTATTCCATTTTTTTCTCCTTTATTAATTTCTTTGCTTTTGAAATTTTACATTTTAATTATACTCTTTTATATTATTTTTTGCAACTTTTATATTTATATTTAAATTATTCTTAATAAATTCATATTTATTAATGTTTTTATTGTGGGTTTGCTTCTAAAACTTTCATGTTTAAGTTAATTCTACCTTGATTATCAATTTCGTCAACTTTAACTGTAACTTCGTCTCCTATATTTAATACATCTTCTACTTTTTCTACTCTTTTACTAGAAATTTTAGAAATATGTAATAGTCCTTCATTTCCGCCACCTAAATCAACAAATGCTCCAAATGGCATAATTCTAGTTACTGTTCCTGTATATATATTTCCTTCTTCAATTACTTTTGCAACATCTAAAATCATTTCCATAGCTTTTTGACAGTTTTCACTTTCGGTTCCATATACAAATACTTTACCATCCTCTGAAATATCAATTTTGACACCTGTTGCATCTATAATTTTATTAATCATTTTTCCGCTAGGTCCAATAACGTCTTTAATTTTATCTGTGCTAATTGTTGTTGTCATGATTTTTGGTGCATATTTAGAAATGTCTTCTCTTGGCTTGCTAATAACTGGTAGCATTACATTATCCAAAATATAATCTCTTGCTACTTTTGTTCTTTCAAAAGCTTCTTTAATGATATCATATGTTAGTCCGTCTATTTTAATGTCTACTTGAATAGCTGTAATACCATCTTTTGTTCCACCAACTTTGAAATCCATATCTCCAAAGAAATCTTCAATTCCTTGAATGTCAGTAAGCATGATGTATCTACTTGGATCATTTTTATCTGTAACTAATCCTGTAGAAATACCAGCTACTGGCTTTTTAATAGGAACACCTGCATCCATTAGTGCAAGTGTACTTCCGCAGATACTTGCTTGTGATGTTGATCCATTAGATGAAAGTACTTCTGATACCACACGAATAGAATATGGAAATTCATCTTCTGAAGGAATTACTGGAACTAGTGCTTTTTCTGCTAATGCTCCATGACCTATTTCTCTTCTTCCTGGTGCCTTTGATGTTCTTGCTTCTCCTACGCTGTATGGTGGGAAGTTATATTGATGCATATATCTTTTTGCTGTTTCCTCATCTAATCCATCTAGTATTTGCTCTTCACTTTTCATTCCTAGTGTTACTATTGACATTACTTGAGTTTGTCCTCTTGTGAATATTGCACTACCATGTACTCTAGGAAGAACGCCTACTTCACATGATAAAGGTCTAATTTCATCTATTGCTCTTCCGTCTGGACGTTTATGTTCTTCTAAAATCATTTTTCTAACACATGCTTTTTCTAAATCATGTATACTATCTGCAATATCAGTTTTCTTTTCCTCTGCTGCTTCTTCACCGTATTTTTCTATAAAATAGTTTGTAATATCTTCAGTAATTTTTTCAATGTTCTCATCTCTTACTGTTTTATCAACAGCTTGTACATCTTGGTACATTCTTTCTTCAAAGTTTTCTTTAATTTCTGCATATACTTCTGGGTCTGTTGCAAAAGATTTGTATTCAAATTTTGGTTTTCCTATCTCATTTTTTATATCTGTAATAAAGTTACAAATCTTTTTAATTTCTACATGGGCTTGTTTGATAGCTTCTAGCATAGTTTCATTAGAAAGTTCATCTGCTCCTGCCTCAATCATAGTAATTTTTTCTAATGTTCCTGCTACTGTTAATCTTAATTTACTTTTTTCTCTTTGTTCCAATGTTGGGTTTATAATAATTTTGTCATCTACATATCCAACATTAACTGCTGCTGTTGGTCCGCCGAATGGAATATCTGAAATAGATAATGCTGCTGATGCACCTATCATAGCACATACTTCTGGGCTGTTATCTGGTTCTACAGATAATACAGTTGCTACTACACATGTATCATTTCTGAAATCCTTTGGGAATAGTGGTCTTAAAGGTCTGTCAATTGCTCTTGAAGTTAAAATAGCTTTATCAGCTGGTTTTCCTTCTCTTTTTGTAAATCCACCTGGAATTTTACCTACTGAATATAACTTTTCTTCATAATCTACTGATAGTGGGAAAAAGTCTATTCCTTCTTTTGGTTCTTTTGCTGCAGTTACATTAACCATAACTACAGTTTCTCCGTAACGAACCATTACGCTTCCATTTGCAAGTTCTGCAATTTTTCCTGTTTCAATTGTTAGTTTTCTTCCTGCTAATTCTGTTTCATAAATTTTAAACATAAATTTTATTCCTTTCTGACAATACTTGTCCTTAAAATTATATTTAAACAATACAAAATTAGCGTAACCTCTATTATGAGCTATTTATAATAATTTTCAGTATAGCTTATAATACAAGCTACATTCTAATTTTAGTATTGTTAAAATCTGGTTTTTTAATAGGCTTTGAAAAATGGACATCTTACTAAATTGTGAAATGTCCATTTTGTCTTTTATTATTTTCTTAGTCCTAATTTTTCAACTATGTCTCTATATCTTTGAATATCTTTCTTAGATAAGTAGTTAAGTAGATTTCTTCTTGCACCTACCATTTTCAAAAGTCCTCTTCTAGAATGGTTATCTTTTACATGAACTTTTAAATGTGTTGTTAATTCATTGATTCTTTCTGTTAAAAGAGCAATTTGAACTTCTGGTGAACCAGTGTCTTTTTCATCTCTTCTATAAGTTTCAATGATTTCTTGTTTTCTTTCCTTTGTCATAATTTTTCCTCCTTATTTAAATTTGCCTTAAACTGAACCTAAGTGGAGTTTTTTCCTTAAGTTAAGTAAAAGGTAGTTTGTGCGCATACGCACATTAAATATATTAACATATTTTGCTAATAAATGCAATAGTTTTATAAAATATCATTGCATAAACTTTTTGTGGGAAACACCACTTCTGATATTATCCATACATTATTTTATTTAATATTTTTCTTATA
>CANRPQ010000006.1 GCA_947632525.1 uncultured Clostridia bacterium | reverse complement strand
TAATATTAAGGTATTAGGTAAAAAAGGAAGGGAAAGTTATGAAATTTAAAAAGGGAATTTTATTAACTACATTAACTTTTATAGCTATTTTTAGCATAAATATATTTAGTGGTGTACAAGCTGCAACAAGTAGCATAGTTACTATTAAGACATTTAACTTAGAAAAAATGGGGTATACAGTAGCGGAAAAAACAATCTATAAAATTATTGATACTAGTGGTGATAAAAAAAGCCTTTACTGTATTAAAGCAGGACCAGGTTTCGGCTCAAATGATATGGGCGGTTCTACAAATGGAATAAGTGCTACTAGTTATACAAATGGCACAGCAATAAATAGTGGAGTTGGTGATTTAAGGAAGAAGGATAATATTGCTCCAAAATATAAAACATCTTTACCACAAAATGATGAAAACTATAAAGCTTTAATATGGATATTGGACCAATGCTATGTTCCAGCTAAAAATGATAATGATAATGAAAGAGCAAAAAAGAACAAAGAATTATTATTAGATTCTGTAGAAAAATATATTGCACAATATGAAAATGAAGATTCAGATAATCCAAAGTACTCTCTAAAAGATTTGTTTGGCACAAATGGAAAAAAACTAACGGATTTTATAAAAGATACAGATATTATATTTGTTCAACAATTGGCAATATGGCATTATACAAATCCTAACGAATCGTCATATTATTTTAATAATATGCCTACATTTGAAGCAGATAATACTGTAAATGGACCACTTAAAAAAGAATATCCAAATGACGAAGCTAGAATTCGTGCTTGTGGTGCACTATTTGATTACTTAGTGCAAACTGCAAAAGAACAAAGCACTAGTTATGATTATACCCAAAATGGCAACACATCTGCACCAGTACAATTTGATGATACAAAATTAAGCATTAAAAACCTTGAAAATAAAGATAGAAAAATTATTGGGCCATATAAAATAAAAAAAATAAGAAATGATGTTACATATTCTTTACAAGCAACAGTAACAGACGGAAATAACAGCGAGATTACAGACATTAAATATGTAAATAGTGACGGAAGTGCAATAGATAATAATAAAAATGATATAAATAATGTATTAGAAAAAGAATTTTACATATCAGTTCCTTCTACAACAGATACAAGCAGTGTAAAACTTAACATTTCAGGAAGTTTTATGGTTACAACACTTACATATTGGGGAGAAAAAAATATAGATACAAGAAGTTCTACAGCCCAACCAGTAGTACAAATTGAAAAAGAAGAAATACAATTTAATGATAGTAAAACTGTAGAAGAAGAAGAAAAAGAGAAAAAATTTGACTTAGCTTTAAGAAAATTCATTACAAACATTAAAGGTGCCGATGGTTCAAATTCAAGAGTACCAGAAAACAGAGAACCAAATATTGGAAATACAATAAAATATATAAGTGGTAATACAACAACTATTGAAAAAGATCATGAGAAAACAGCTCAACCAGTTAAACCAGGTGATATTGTAACATATACTATTAGAATATACAATGAAGGTGAACTAGCAGGCTGGGCAACAGAAGTAACAGACTATTTACCAGAAGGACTAGAGTTTATACCAGCAAAAGATAGTAAAATTAATGAAAAATATAATTGGAGTACATCTAACGGTGGAAGGACTATTACTACAACATATCTTTCAGATAAAAAATTAGAAGCATATAATGAGAACGGTGTTACTACAAATACTAGTGAAGTAAAAAAATATAAAGGTCTTTCATATATTGATTTACAAATTGAATGTAGAGTAATTGCAACTGTAGGTACTGCAGATAAAACATTAAAAAATATAGCAGAAATCACAGAACATAAAGCTGAAAATGAAAATACATCAATTGTAGACCGTGACTCTCAACCAAACAATGTAAACAAAGGCACAAGTTATGATCCTAAAAATGCAGTAAAAGGACTTGGAGAAGAAGATGATGATGACTACGAAGACTTAATATTAAAAAAAGGATATTTTGACTTAGCTTTAAGAAAATTTATTACCAATATTAGAAATGCTGATAATTCAGAGTCAATAAAACCAGAAGATAGAGTACCAACTATTGGCAATACAATAAAAAATATAAGTAATACAACAACTATTGAAAAAGACCATAGTAAAAAACCTCAAGTAGTAAATACAGGAGACATAGTAACATATACAATTAGAATATACAATGAAGGTGAAATTGCAGGTTGGGCAACAGAAGTAAAAGACTATTTACCAGTAGGATTAAAATTTATACCAACAGATAAAAGCTCAATTAACGCAAAATACGGATGGACTGAATCAGATGAGGGAAGAACAGTCACCACAACATATCTTAAAGAACAAGATAAAAAATTAGATGGATATGTAGAAAATGGTGGAACTTCAGAAGATGGTGAAACTGGAACAGTAAAGAAATATAAAGGTCTTTCATATGTTGATTTACAAATTGAATGTGAAGTAACAGAAAAGGTTGGTAATGCAGATAAAACATTAAAAAATATAGCAGAAATTACAGGAAATAAAGATGATCAAGACCGTACAGGATCAAATATAGACAGAGATTCACAAACAAACAATGTACAAAAAGATAATTATAATCCACCAAAATCAGAACAAGGACTTGGACAACAAGATGATGATGACTATGAAGACTTAGTATTATTAGGACAATACTTTGACCTATCTTTAAGAAAATTTATTACAAATATTAAAAGTGTTGATGAATCAGAACCAAGAACTCCAGATAACAGAGTGCCAAACATTAGTAATACCATGAAGAAAGTAACCAACACAACTATTGAAAAAGACCATGACAAAACACCTCAATCAGTAAAAACAGGAGATATTGTAACCTATACAATTAGAATATATAATGAAGGTGGATTAGCAGGTTGGGCAACAGAAGTAAAAGATTATTTACCAGAAGGACTAGAATTCATATCAGAAAGTGATATTAATGAAAAATATGGCTGGGAAGTATCAGATAATGGAAGAACAGTTACTACAACATATCTTTCTGGAGAAGATAAAAAATTAGATGCATATAAACAAAACGGTGAAACTTCAGAAGAATCTGAAAATAGCGAAGTAAAAAAATATAAAGGTCTTTCATATATTGACTTACAAATTGAGTGTAAAGTAACAGCAAAAGTAAGTACTGTAGATAAAACATTAAAAAATATAGCAGAAATAACAGGAAATAAGGACGAAGAAAACCATACAGATGTAGATCTAGACCGTGATTCTAAGACAGGAAATGTAGAAAAAGATACAGATAATTATAGTCCAAAAAAACCACAACAAGGACTTGGAGAAGAGGATGATGATGACTATGAAGACCTAATATTACCAGGACAATACTATGACCTATCTTTAAGAAAATTTATTACAAATATTAAAAGTGCTGATGATTCAGAGCCAAGAACTCCGGAAAATAGAGTACCAACTATTGACGAAACCATGAAGAAAGTAACTGACACAACTATTGAAAAAGACCATGACAAAACACCTCAATCAGTAAAAACAGGAGATATTGTAACCTATACAATTAGAATATATAATGAAGGTGGATTAGCAGGTTGGGCAACAGAAGTAAAAGACTATTTACCAGAGGGACTAGAATTTATACCAGTAGAACAAAGTGAAATTAATAAAAAATATGGCTGGGAAGTATCAGATAACGGTAGAACAGTTACTACAAAATATCTTGCTGGAGATGATAAAAAGCTAGATGGATATAAACAAAATGGTGAAACTTCAGAAACTGGTGAAGCTGGAACAGTAAAAAAATACAAAGGTCTTTCATATATTGATTTACAAATTGAGTGTAAAGTAACAGCAAAGGTAAGTACTGTAGATAAAACATTAAAAAATATAGCAGAAATTACAGGAAATAGGGATGAAGAAGGAAATACAGATGTAGACTTAGACCGTGATTCTAACACAGGAAATGTAGAAAAAGATACAGATAAGTATAAACCACAAAAACCAGAACAAGGACTTGGAGAAGAGGATGATGATGACTATGAAGATTTAGTATTACCAGGAAAATATTTTGACTTATCTTTAAGAAAATTTATTAGTGAAGTCACTGATGCTAATAACAAAACTCATCCTATGGATAGTAGGGAACCAAAAGTAGATACAACCCCACTATTAGATGAAAGTTCTACTACTGCAATTTATGAACATACAAAAGCACCAATTGGAGTATCAAATGGTGATATTGTAACATATACAATACGTATATATAATGAAGGTCAAATGGATGGATACGTAACAAAAATTACAGACCATTTACCAAAGCAATTAGAATATATTGTAGATGATGAATTAAATGCTAAATATGGTTGGACTGTATCACAAGATGGTAGAACTGTAACAACAGACATTACATCTCCAGATGCAGAAAACTGGGCAAATAGAGATAGTATATATGAAGAAAGAAATACTGGAAGTGATGATGATAAAGTTTTATTAAAAGCTTTTGAAAGAACTCCAGAAGCAGAATTAGACTATATTGATGTTAAAATTAAATGTAGAGTAAAAGATGATATTGATTTATATGAAAAAATCACTAATATTGCAGAAATTGCAGAATATACAGATTCAAGCAAAGAATCTGTAGTAGATAGAGATTCTACATCAGATAGTTTAACAAATAATAATTCAAAACCAGAAGATAATATACAAAATGATAACTTGCCAACAGACGAAAACTTACCAGGATACAAGGATTCAGAAATAGAAAATGGAACTAAATATATTCCAGGACAACAAGATGATGATGACTTTGAAAAATTAGTATTACAAAGATTTGACTTAGCTTTAAGAAAATTTATTACAGGAGTAATTAGTGGAGATAACACAACTGATATAACAAGCCGTGTTCCTGTATTCAAAAAGGTAAGTGACAAAGAATTTAAATATGAACATCCAAAAGATCCAGTAGAAGTAGCAAATGGAAACATAGTTATATATACTTTAAGAATATTTAATGAAGGAAATATAGCAGGCTATGCTAAAAAGGTAAAAGATGATTTACCAGAAGGATTAGAATTCTTACCAGACAACAGTGTTAACACTGCATTTGGATGGAAAATGTATAAGGAAGATGGAACAGAAACAAAGGACGTAAAAGAAGCTAAATATATTGAAACTGACTTCTTATCAAAAGAAAAAGAGAAAGAAGAAGGAGAAAACTTACTAAAAGCTTTTGATACAGAAACAATGACAATGCCAGATTACAAAGACTTAAAAATTGCATTTAAAGTAACAGAGCCAAATACATCAGACAGGATTATAATTAACCAAGCACAAATTTCAGATGATTCAGATGAAGAAGGAAACCCAATTGAAGACGTTGATTCTGAACCAGATAAATGGACTGATGGTGAAGATGATCAAGATACTGAAAAAGTAAAAGTTAAATATTTTGACTTAAGCTTGAAGAAATGGGTAACAGAAGCTATTGTTACTGTAGATGGAAAGAAAACTGTTACTAAAACAGGACATACAGGAGATGAAAATCCTGAAGCTCCAGTTAAAGTAGAAATTCAAACAGGAAAAATAAACAAAACTACAGTTAAATTTAGATTTAATATTAAAGTAACCAATGAAGGTGAAATTGCAGGATATGCTACAGAACTTATTGATTATATTCCAGACGGATTAAAATTTGTAGCAGAAGATAACCCAAAATGGAAAGTAAGTGAAGACGGAAAAGTAACAACAGACCAATTAAAAGATAAACTATTACAACCAGGAGAAAGTGCAACAGTTGACATTGTACTTACTTGGATAAATGGAAAGAACAATATGGGTGAAAAAGTAAACTGGGCAGAAATTAGTCAAGACAAAAATGAATTCAATTCACCAGATATTGATTCAACACCAGGAAATAACGTAAAAGGTGAAGATGATATTGACCAAGCACCAGTACTATTATCTCCTGCAACAGGTAGTACGGAAAAATATATAGGATTAAGCATAATGTGCATAATGACCTTTGCTGGTGGAGTACTATTAATTAGAAAATTCGTTATATAATGAATTAAATTGAAAGAGAAGTATACTTTTGTACTTCTCTTTTCTTCTTGTATAGGAGATTGCTATACAACAAGGTTAAGTTTCCTTGGTTTGTATGGTTTGCAAAGCAAATCTATACATATGGTAAAGCCACTTTTCTTAAAATGTTGAGTTTCTTTGTATTGTGCATATTTGCGAATCCACTTTTCTTATGCAATAAGAAAAGAAAAGTTTCCTTACAAATTAATTAAGATTTATTTACTTTAAAAAAAGCATATGGTATAATTTGATTATTAAATAACACATACTATAAATTAAGTAAAATACTAAAATAAAAGTTTATATTAAGAATTGATTACAAAATAGGGAGAAAAGATATGAATCAAATTCTAATGACTGAAAATAAAAAGAAAAATAAAGATAAAAAGCAAAGAACAAGTGGACCATTAGAAATTAAAGGAATTGTTCTATTTTTTGCTATAGCTGTAATAATATTTGGGATAACTTTAATAGGTGAAGGAACTTATGCTATTTGTAAGGATGTAGAAGATAGAAAACCAACAAATATGCCTTATGTTACTGTTAATAGATTAAATGATAAATTAATTTTATATGTACAGCATAATACAGAAATTTCAAAAATTATTTATTCATGGGGAAACGGAGAAAGCACAGTTATTCCAGAAGGTGGATTAACAGCACAGGAAGAAATTTTACTAGTAAATCAAAACAGTGTATTAAATATTACTATTGAAGATATGAATGGAAAACAAGTAAAATATCAAAAACAATATATAGTAGAAGGAATGGACATTAAAAAACCAACTATTGATGTAGATACAGAAAACGGTAAAAACAAGATGACAATTACAGCAACAGATGAGACAGAAATTAAATCTTTAACATATCAATGGGACGGAGAAGAAAAAGTTGTAATAAATGCAACAACAGAAAATCAAACTCAAATTGTACAAGAAGTTGAGTTAACACCGGGTACAAAAAATATTACTATCATAGCTGAAGATGCAAATGGAAATATAGAAAAACTTGAAAAAGAAGTACTTATTACTACCGCGGAACCAAAAATGCAAGTAATTCAAGATGGTAAAAATATAACCATAGATGCATCAGACGAAGATGGTGTAAAAGATATTGTTATAAACTTAAACGGTAAAGAATATACTGCAAAAGACATAAAACTAAAACATGTTAAAGTTGGACCATTGCAATTACAAGAAGGAAATAATATTATTTCAGTAGAAGTAACTAATATTAATGGATATACCAAAAAAGCTGCTACAGAGCTTCAATATACCCCATAATACAATGAAAATATATGCATCATACGCACAGAAAAAGTAAATTTAATTTTATTGTATAGAAAAATCTTAGATTTTTTCTATACAATAAAAGAATCAAAGGAGAAAAAAATGACACCACAAATTTATTTAATTGATGATGGAAATGAATTAAAATCAACTTTAGTGGCGCTATTTAAAGGTGAAAAAGAATATAAGTTTAAAAAAGCTAAAACATCGGAATTAGACTCAGTTTTAAAAAATATTCCTGCTCTAATTATTATAAATGAAGATGGAATAGGAGAAGATATAATAAAACTATGCAATAAAATTCGTGAAAATGAAGATAATAGCATTACACCAATTATCGTTATTTCTTCTAATAAAGAAAAAGAGCATAGAGTGGAAATTCTAAAAGCATGTGTAGAGCACTATATAAAAGTACCAATTGATGAAGAATATTTATACTATACAGTAAAAAATGTTATTCGTTTATTAGATACTAATCGTAGAGTAAGTCCATTAACAGGACTTCCCGGAAATGTACAAATCCAGGCAGAAATGAAAAAACGTCTATTAAATAAAGAAGAATTTGCAATCCTATATATTGATTTAGACAATTTTAAAGCATACAATGATGTTTATGGTTTCTTAAATGGAGATGAAATTATTAAATTTACTGCACAATGTATTTTAAAACATATTCATGATACAGATGTAGAAGATAGTTTTGTAGGGCATATTGGCGGTGATGACTTTGTTGCAATTAGCTCTAATATTGATTGTGAACAAATATGCCAAGATATTATATTGGAATTTGATCAGGGAGTATTAAAATACTTTAATGAAACAGATATAGAAAAGGGATATTTAGAAGTTCCAAATAGAAAGTGTATAATAGAGCAGTTTCCACTTACTACCATATCGGTAGGAGTAGTAATTGTAGATAAAGGTAGATTTCATAATGTTTTAGAAATTGGTGAAGTCGCAGCACAAGTAAAACATTTAGCAAAATCTACACCAGGAAGTACATACATTATAGATAGAAGAAAAAAATAATTGAATAAGTTAAAAATACACCTCATAGAATATATTATTAAATGATTGGGGTGTTTTTTTATGATAATTTTAGACAAAAAGAGGTTAGGAATTATTGCAGGCCTATTATTAATAACGGTTTTTGTATTTACTTTTCAAATGGCAAATAATAACAAAACAGTAGAAACAGTAACTTTACCAGTTTCACAAAAGGTAATAGTTTTAGATGCTGGACATGGAAAGCCAGATGAAGGGGCGCAATCTAGTACAGGTACTACAGAGGCAGAAACAAACTTAAAGATTGCATTAAAAGTACAAAATCTCTTAGAACAATCAGGAGCTACAGTTATATTAACACGAAGTGATGAAAATGCCATTTATGATCTAGATAAAAACACTTTAAGGGAGAAAAAAATATCGGATATTCATAATAGAGTAAAGATAGGAAATGAATCAAGTGCAGATATTTTTGTATCCATCCATCTAAACAAAATACCACAAGAGCAATATTGGGGTTGGCAATGTTTTTACAAGGAAAATGATGAAAAAAGTATAAGCTTGGCAAAATCTTTACAATCAAATTTAAATGAAGCGATACAAAAAGAAAATAAAAGAGTAGCTATGAAATTAGATAGTGTATATATTATGAAACATGTAGAAATACCTATTTCTATTGTAGAATGTGGATTTTTATCTAATCAAGAAGAAGAACAACAACTATTATCAGATTCTTATCAAGACAAACTAGCTTGGGGAATCTATAATGGAATTATGGATTACTTTTATAATCAATAATTTGCTTTTTAAGTTGCATCCTATATAAGCATATGTAAAACTAGCACATTGAGAAAATAACGCTTAACCTTGCCGGACGTTGCTTTTCTTATTGCACACAAAATGTTGTATATATCATTTTGAAGTGGAACGAGGTATAGGGAATGCCCGAAGGGCAAGGGACCCTGTAGCGGAGCGTCCGAAGTGGAACGGAAAAAGATATATACAACATTTTGGTACGAATAGCAGAAAACAACGACAGGCGTTCGCTTCGCTCACCTTGCGCGGTTTGCGCTTTCATTTTCTCAATGTGCTAATTTTATAATAGTTTACTTTTATGTAAATTCATGGTATAATAATAATACAGTCAGATTGACTGATATTAACTATTTAGGGAGGATGCAACATGAAAAAGGCAGTAAAGGTAGTGTCCCTGGTGGTGGCGGCTTGCGGTGTTACCGCAGTGGTCGCAGTAATGGCAATGAGTGCCATTGTCGCATATGCTGAGAGTTATGGTGATAACGAGTATCTTTATGGCGAGGACCTTGATTGATGCCATAGATTCAAGCTATCATCACAACATCAACATGAACGCCCTAAAAAAGGGCAAAACAGAGTCCTTATAAGGAACTCAAAGGCAAAAATTCCAGTGAGAAATCGCTGGAATTTTTGCTATACTTCTAACATAATGATTTTTAGTATTAAAATTAATTTCATTTTAACTTTAAAATAAAAATGCATAAAAATTCCACTTTTTGGAGAAGATAAAATAAAAACTATCAGAACAAGGAGTGGAAATTTTTTATGGAATATAGAACATTATTAGTAAAAGGAGCTATATTAAATCAAAATCAATTAGAACATTATTTAGAAACCATAGCAGCAGACCATAATTTACAAGATACTTCATATAAAAACACATATCCTATACCAAGACTTAAGGAAAATTTTGAAATAATTACAGAGGTATACCAACTATTAAATGAACATATAAAATTAAAAATTCCCATTCATCCGGCAGGAGAATGGATTTTGGATAATTATTATGCAATAGACGAAGCTGTAAAGAACATAAAACAAGAGCTTCCATTAAAAAAATACACACAATTTTTAGGTTTAGCAAATGGCGCTTATAAGGGATTTGCTAGAATTTATGTGCTTGCAAGTGAAATTATAAATTATACAAATTATAAAATAGATGGAAAAACATTAAGCCAATTATTAGAAGCATATCAAAGAAAAAAGAGTCTAACAATGGATGAAATTTGGAATGTTAATATCTTTTTAAAAATAGCTTTGATTGAAAATATCCGTGCAGTTTGTGAAAAAATATATTCAACTCAAATTCAAAAATATAAGGTAGAAAATATAATTGAAAGACTGATTGAGAATAAAGAAAAAGATGAATTGCAATTTAATAATATAGGTGCTTACAAGCAAAAAATGAAATCAAAATATGAAATGAACTACACATTTATTGAATACCTTTCATACCGTTTGAAACAATATGGAAAAAAAGCATATCCATTTTTAATGATTTTGGAAGAACAGGTTAATAAAATGGGGATGACAATAGCAGAAGTAGCTGAAAAAGAGCATTTTGATATAGCGTTTAGAAAAATTACAGTAGGTAATTGTATTACAAGTATTAAAACATTGGATAGAATTAGCATGTCAGAAATTTTTGAAGAAATTAATGGTGTTGAAGATATTTTAAAACAAGACCCAGCTAATGTTTATGATAAAATGGATTATCAAACTAAAGTTGCATATAGAAATCAAATTAAAGAAATTTCAAAAAAAACCAAAATTTCTGATATATACATTAGTAAAAAATGTTTAGAATTAAGCAAGCAAGGAAGTGGAAAGAAACATCACATTGGATATTATCTTTTAGCAGAGGGAAGGAAGAAACTTTTAGAAGAATTAACAGGGAAAAGGCAAAAACAAATTTCTGTAAATTTTAAAATAACTTGTGCAATAATAGTTTTAGCAATTTTGACTATAGCATCAAGTTATTTATTAGCGTTATATTTTTATAATCAAACTAATCAAGTTATTTGGTCCATGTTACTTGCTATTTTCTTATTAATTCCAATAGAAACTATATGGGTACAGATAGGGCAATATATTTTAGGAAAAATTGTAAAACCTAAAATTATCCCAAAACTAGATTATATAGACGGGATACCAGAAGAAGATAGTACTTTTGTTGTGATTCCAACAATTTTAAGCTCCAGTGAAAAAGTAAAAGAACTAATGGAGCGCTTAGAAGTTTACTATATGGCAAACAAAACAGATAATTTATACTTTGCATTATTAGGAGATTGTACTGCAGGGCAAAATGAAAAAGAGCCATTTGATGAAGAAGTTATAAAAACGGGATTAGAAGAAGTGAACCGTTTAAATAAGATATATCCAGATGCTAAATTCCCAAAATTTCATTTTCTATACCGCAAAAGAACTTGGAATGAAAAGGAAGAATGTTATATTGGTTGGGAACGAAAAAGGGGACTTTTAAATCAATTTAATGAATACATTTTAGGAAAAGAAAAGGATACATTTTTAACCAATACAATTGAACAAGCAAAACAAAATAATCATGCACAAGAAAACAATGACATACCAGATAAGAATAATAAATTACCAAAAATAAAATATATAATTACTTTGGATGCAGATACGAAATTAAGCTTAAATACTGGAATAGAGCTAGTTGGAGCCATGGCACATATTTTAAATACACCAGTATTAAATGAAAAAAAGGATTTAGTTATAGAAGGACATGGACTTATTCAACCAAGAATAGGAATTTCGCTATTAGATGTTGGAAAAAGCCTATTTACAAAAATTTATGCAGGCTCAGGTGGAAAGGATGCATATACTAATGCTATTTCTGATATATACCAAGATAACTTTGAAGAAGGAATTTTTACTGGAAAAGGAATTTATGATTTAAGTGTATTTTCTCAAGTATTATCTAATGAAATTCCAGAAAACACAGTATTAAGCCATGATTTACTAGAAGGAAGTTATTTACGTTGCGGATTAGCTTCTGATATCATGCTAATGGACGGTTATCCTACAGGATACAACAGTTTTAAAGCAAGGTTGCATAGATGGATTCGTGGAGATTGGCAAATTATACCTTGGATAAAAAATTCAATCTATAATAAGAAGAAAGAAAAAAAGCATAACCCTTTAAATTTATTATCAAAGTATAAAATAATTGATAATTTAATAAGAAGTTTACAAGAACCATTAATTATAATCACAATAATTTATATAAGTATTTTAGATTTAATATACAAAGTGAAAATAGCACCTATTATAACAATTTTAATTATTTCAGCAGTAGCACCTACATTATTAGAACTAATTAATAGAATTATTTTTAAAAAAGAAGATGAAACTACACAAAGAACATTCACTAAAACAATTTCAGGAGTAAAAGCTAGTTTAATAAGAGGAGTTATAGCTTTATCTATTTTACCAGATAAAGCGTATTTTAGTTTAAATGCGTGCATAAAAACTTTACACAGATTATTTATTAGTAAAAAACATTTCTTAGAATGGACAACAGCTGAAGACGCAGAAAAAACGGCAAAGAAAGATTTAGTTTCATATTATACTAATATGATTCCAAACATAGTATTAGGCGTTTTAGGAATATTACTTCTATTAGTATTGCCTCAAAGTTGGTCTAGTATATTTCTTTTTGCAATATCTGTTTTATGGATAATTGCGCCTGCAATTATGTGGTATATAAGTAAAGAAATAAAAGAAGTAGATAAATTAGGTGAATTAAATGAACAAGAAAAAAACTATTTATTAGAAATTGGAAAGAAAACATGGCAATATTTTAAAGATAATTTAAATGATATAACGCATTATTTACCACCCGATAATTATCAAGAAGATAGAAAAAATAAAATTGTATTAAGAACCTCACCTACCAATATAGGTCTTGGATTACTTTCTGTAGTTTCTAGCTATGACTTAGAATATGAAAATTTAGAACAAACATTAAATTTATTAGATAAAATGATATCAACCATTTGTGAATTACCAAAATGGAATGGACATTTATATAATTGGTATGACTTAGAAACATTGCAACCTTTAAAACCAAGATATGTCTCATCAGTAGATAGTGGTAATTTTGTAGGTTATTTATTTGTGTTAAAACAATTTTTACTAGAACAGCAAAATACTGATAGAATACAACAAATGATTGAAAAAGTAGAACAATTAATAAATAAAACTAACTTTAGATATTTATATGATGAAGAAACAAGACTATTTTCAATTGGCTTTAATGTAGAGGAAAATAAATTAACAGATTCATATTATGATCTATTAGCATCAGAAGCAAGGCAATGCAGTATAGTAGCTATTGCAAAGAAAGATATACCTGCAAAACATTGGAACAATCTGAGTAGAACATTAACAATTTTAAATAAATACAAAGGCCTTATTTCTTGGTCAGGAACAGCATTTGAATATTGGATGCCTAATATTAATATACCAAAATATCCAGGTAGTTTACTTTCAGAGTCTTCTCAATTTATGCTTATGAGTCAAAAAGAGTATGCAAAAAAATTAAGTATTCCTTGGGGAATTTCAGAATCAGCATTTAACCTAAAAGACCTTAACAATAACTATCAATACAAAGCATTTGGAATACCTTGGTTAGGGTTAAAAAGAGGACTAGCAGATGAAATGGTAGTTTCAAGTTATGCTAGTATACTAGCCTTGCCAGAAGTTCCAAAACAAGTTATACAAAATTTACAAGAATTAGAAAAACAGGGTATGTATCAAAAATATGGATTCTATGAATCTATTGACTATACGCCTACTAGGCTAAAAAGAGGACAAGAGTATAGTACTGTTAAAACCTATATGGCCCATCATCAAGGATTAATATTACTTTCAATAAATAACCTATTTGGAAGAAATATATTACAAAAAAGATTTATGAAAAATCCGCAAATGCAGGCAATAGATATATTATTACAGGAGAAAATGCCAGAAAATGTTATTATTACAAAAGAACAAAAAGAAAAGGTAGAAAAGATTAAATATATTGAAAATCAAAGCTATACACAAAAAGAAATTACGAAGCCAATTGCTAAACTTCCACAGTTTAACGTACTTGCAAGTGAAAACTATACAATAGTAACAGATAGTAAAGGACAAGGATATAGCAAATATGGCGATATACTTTTAAATAGATATAAAAAAACAGATGATGAAGAACAGGGTATAATGTTTTTCTTAAAAAATGTAAAAACAAACCATGTATGGACTAATGGGCATATAAATTACCTAAGTAATAGTGACCAATATAGTATTTGTTTTACTCCTGCACAAACCAAAATTACACGACAGGACGGAAATATAGAAACTATTACAAAAATATCTATTTCTCCTGATGACCCTGTAGAATTAAGAACAATAGAATTAACTAACAGAGGTCTTGAATCAGAAACGATAGAAATCACTAGTTATTTAGAACCAGTATTATCACAAGAATTACAAGATTACGCTCATCCTGCATTTAACAAATTGTTTTTGAATTATGAATATTTAGAAGATAGTCATTCTATTTTAGTCTACAGAAGGAAAAGGGTAGCTGATGAAAAAACTATATTTTTAGGAGTTAATTTTTATACAGAAAATAAAACAATTGGAGAACTTGAATATGAAATAGATAAAGAAAAATTCTATGGAAGAAATAATTTAGAACTTCCAATTGCAGTTAAAAATTCTAGCCCTTTAAGCAATCAAATAAACTTAACAACAGAACCAATAATAAGTTTAAAACGTACAATAGTTATCAATCCAGAAGAAAAGGTAACTCTAAATTTAATTATAGCAGTAGGAGAAAGTAAAAATCAGGTAATAGAAGAATTAGAAAAATTTAAAAACCAAGAAACAATTAACTATTATACAGAATTAGCAAAAGCAAAAGTAGAAGCGGCAAATCAATATTTAAGAATTCAAACAAAACAATTAGATTTATATCAAAAAATGTTAGGATATTTATTACAACCAAATCCTTTAAAGGTACTAAATTGTAAAGCTCCACAATATATACCTATTAGTAGATTATGGCAGTATGGAATTTCAGGGGATTTACCAATCATGTTAATTCGCATTAAAAATATAGAAGAGATAGAACTTGTAGATGAAGCATTAAAAGCATATGAGTATTTTAGAGTAAAAAATATAAAAATGGACCTAGTACTAGTTAGTGAAGAAAAATATAGCTATAAAAGTAATTGCAAGGAAGCTATTTTTGCTAGTATTTTGAACCAAAATTTAGGATATTTACAAAATATAAGTGGTGGAATTTTTGTTTTAGAAAATTTATCAGAGGAAGATATCACACTTTTAGAATACAGAGCAAACTTGAGTTTTAAAGGTGGAATGGGTAGCATATATCGTATTCTAAAAGATCAGGAAGAGGAATATTTAGATAAAATAAAAGAAATGCCAAAAGAAGAACCCCCTAAATTTATAGAAGAAATATATCCAATTCGAGAAAACTTAGACTCAGAGGAACTAAAATACAACAACGAATATGGTGGATTTTCACAGGATGGAACAGAATATCATATTAGAGTTAATAAAGATAAAAAACTTCCAACAGTTTGGAGTCATTTATTAGTAAATAAAAATTTTGGAACATTGGTAACAGAAAGTATGGGTGGATATACATGGTATAAAAATAGTAGGTTAAATCGCTTAACAGCTTGGAATAACCAACCAGTAGAAGATATACCTTCTGAAGTTATCTATATGCAAGATACAGAAACCAAAAAGACTTGGTCATTAGGATTAAATCCATGCCCAGATGAAAATGATTATGATATTATTTATGGATTTGGATATGCAAAATATAATCATAATAGTAAAGGAATATCACAAAAAGTAGACATTTTTATACCAACTGAAGACAATATTAAAGTACAAGTAGTGCAATTAGAAAATAATGAATTGCATAGAAAAAAGTATAAACTAGTTTATTATATAAAACCAGTATTAGAAGAAGATGAATTTAAATCTAATGGTTATTTAGATTTAAACTTTTATGAAAATGCAAACTTGATATGTATGAAAAATATTACATCTGATTCACAAACACTTTTTGTATCAAGTAGTGAGAAAATAACATCATATACAGGAAATAAGGCAAGCTTTTTCGGAAAGGGAAATTTAGCACATCCAGAAGGTATAGAACAAATAGAACTTAATAAAGAAAACAGCTTATGGCATGAAGGAATTATTGCAATACAATGTGAAGTACAATTAGATGCCTTAGAAAGTAAAAAAATAATATTTACTTTAGGAGTAGGAAAAGATGTATTAGAGTGTCAAGATTTATCTTACCAATATAGTAATATTAGCAAAGTACAAGAGGAGTATGAAAAAACAAAAAAATATTGGAAACAACTAGTTCAAACTATACAGGTATCAACACCACTAGAGTCTACAAATTTGCTACTAAATGGTTGGTTATTGTACCAAACATTGTCATCCAGAGTATGGGGAAGAACCGGATATTATCAATCAGGTGGAGCATTTGGATTTAGAGATCAATTACAAGATAGCCTATCTTTGAAATATATAGATAGTAACTTATTAAAACAACAAATTTTAAAACATGCTTCACATCAATTTGTTGAGGGAGATGTTGAACATTGGTGGCATGATGAAACAGGAAGAGGAATAAGAACAAAATTCAGTGATGACAGATTATGGCTAGTATATTTGACAGAAGATTATATTTCATTTACAGGGGATAATAGCATTTTAGATATTGAAATACCATATTTAGCAGGAAATATTCTATCAGAAGGAGTAGATGAAAGGTATGATTTATATGGTCAATCAGACATAGTAGAGAATTTGTATGAACATTGTAAAAAAGCAATAAATATTTCATTAAACTTTGGAGAAAATGGTCTTCCTAAAATAGGCTCTGGTGATTGGAATGATAGTTTTAGTACTATTGGAAATAAGGGAAAAGGTGAAAGTGTATGGCTTGGATTCTTCCTATATGATATTTTAAAAAAATTTGTACCAATATGCAGATTAAGGGAAGAAGAAAATGTTGCAAAAGAATATGAGCAAATCATGGATAAACTTAAAAAAGCATTGAACTCAAATGGCTGGGATGGAAGGTGGTTTAGGCGTGCCTTTATGGATGACGGGCATATTCTGGGAAGTATTCAAAATGAAGAATGTAGAATAGACGGAATAGCACAAAGTTGGTCTGTTATATCAAGTGCAGGGGATAATGATAAAAAATATATTTCAATGCAAAGTTTAGAAAACCACTTAGTAGACAAGGAAAATGGTTTGATTAAATTATTAGACCCACCATTTGATAAAAGTAACTTAGAACCAGGATATATAAAGGCATATGTACCGGGAACCAGAGAAAATGGTGGACAATACACACATGCTGCAATCTGGGCAATTATTGCAGAGGCTATGTTAGGATTTGGAGATAAAGCAGGAGAATTATACAGAATGATAAATCCAATTGAACACAGTAGAACTAAAGAAGCAGCTAAAAAATATAAGGTAGAACCATATGTAATTTGTGCTGATATAGCAGGGCAGAAAAATTTAGCAGGAAGAGGTGGTTGGACCTGGTATACTGGCTCAAGTAGTTGGATGTATGAAGCAGGAATAAAATATATATTAGGTTTACGAATAGAAAATCAAAAGCTGTATCTAAAACCGTGTATTCCTAATGACTGGAAAGAATATAATATATGCTATCAATATGGAAATAGCAGATATTATATTAGAGTTAATAATCCAAATGGAAAAATGACTGGAATGACAAGCTTTAAAGTAAATGGAGAGGAAATACCAGAAAAGCAAATTACACTAAATAAAGATGGTGGATTGTATAATATAGAGGTGGAAATTTGATTTTTGCTATAAAAAGTGGTATAATTAATATATCCCTAGTAATACTAAATTTTGAGAGGAGATTATACACAATGAAAACTTTCACCAAAGGCGGACGGAAATTCGTCCAATCTCGCGACGGCGAAATCTACCCCTACTGGTTGGTAGTCGCCACATTGGCAGTGACATTTCTCACTGCAATCATATTTATGACGGTAGGAATTGTTCTCACCCTTGGTGAGCCGTACATTGACATGAGTTTCATCAGGTTCTTTGTGAGTAAGGCGATCGGAGTTCTGTTTCTGGTTATTGGCTACAAAGTGATGTCCTTTTATTATACCGTCATGAGTAAATTTTAGAAGAAGATGGGTATCCTATTTTAGGATACCCTCTTCTTTTGCATGGCAAATGTATGATAATATAAAATATTGCAATTATATGTCTTCATTATTACAAAAATATTACAAAAATGTATAAAAAAACTTGTACAAAAATACTTAATATGATATAAATATTATAACAAAGGTAAGAGTCCTAAAAAGAAAGGCAGGGTATTTTTGTGGAAGAAATAAAAGGAAATTCTAATAATCAAGAAAAACAAGAACAAAACACAAATATTACAGACGAAAATAAAAAAACAATTCTAGTAGTAGATGATGAAAAGCCAATTAGAGATATTTTAGTTTATAACTTAGAAAAAGAAGGCTATCGTACTATAGAAGCAGAAGACGGAGAAACAGCAATTGAACTTGCATTTAATGAAAAACCAGATTTAATTCTATTAGATATAATGCTTCCAAAAGTAGATGGATTAACTGTATGCAAAAGAATTAGACATAACTTAAATGTACCAATTTTAATATTATCTGCTAAAGATGAAGAAATAGATAAAATTCTAGGACTAGAATTAGGAGCAGATGACTATATTACAAAGCCATTTAGCGTAAGAGAACTAGTGGCAAGGGTAAAAGCAAATTTAAGAAAAGTAGAAGTTAATGGACAAAATTCTGATCAATTTGATGAAGAAAGTAAAAAAGCAGGTAATGTTATCAAATTAGGAGAACTTACTATTGATTTAGATAAATTCGAAGTAAGAGTTAGAGGAGAAGTTATAGACTTAACACTAAGAGAATTTGAAGTAATAAAATACCTAGCAAATCAGCCTGGACAAGTTGTTACTAGAGAAATCTTGCTAGAAAAAGTATGGGGATATGAGTATTATGGAGATATTAGAACTGTAGATGTTACAGTTAGAAGAATAAGAGAAAAAATTGAAAAAGATACATCAGCTCCAAAAATCTTAATAACAAAAAGAGGCGTTGGTTATTACCTAGCTTCAAACTAGAAATTATATAAATACAAAGGAAAGTTAAAATGATAAAAAATATACAAACTAAAATTATATTAATTTTCTTTGTTTTAGGAATTTTAATGATTGGTTCGATTTCTTTATTTAACATTGTAATGTTAGAGAAAATGAACCAATCAATTATGAGTGAAAGTGTTATAGATCAAGCACAATTCCAACAAAACATTCAAATGCAAATAGAGCAAACTAAAATTATTAGTGCTATTGCTATTGGAATTTTTGCTATTATCACTCTATTGCTTGGATATTTTGTTTCAAAAGTAGTAATAAAGCCAATTAATCAGTTAATTGATAGTGCTGGAAAAATTGCTAATGGAGAAGAAATAGAAATTATTGGAGCAGATGAGAAAAAAACAGAAATAGATGATCTAGTTAATGCATTTAGCTTAATGACAAAAGAACTAAAGCAAAACTTAACTGAAATGGGAAAACAAAAAAAGCAAATTGAAACTATTTTGGTCCATATGACAGACGGAATCATAGCATTTGACATGGATGGAAGAATAATTCATTGCAATCCTGCTGCAACTAAGCTATTAGAATTGGACAAAAATGATGATGACTTTAATAAAATTTTCAAAAAATTAAATATAGACATTAACCTAGAAAAAATCGTATACTTAGAAAATTGGACATCATCAGAAGAAAGATTAAACATAGGCGAAAAGTATGTAAATTTATTATTTGCACCATTTCAAGATGAAAATGATAAACCGGCGGGAATAATAGTAGTAATTCAAGATATTACAGGGCATGTTAAATTGGATAATATGCAAAAAGAATTTGTTGCAGATGTATCACATGAATTAAAAACTCCAATTACATCTATTATGGGATATGCAGATACTTTATTAGAAACAGAATATGATAAAGAAATGCAAACTAAATTTTTAGAAGTTATTAGTTCAGAAGCTAGAAGAATGGCAAGATTAGTAACAGACTTGCTAGTACTTTCTAGGTATGACAATAAAAAAATCACAAAAGAGGAGTCAGAATTTGATTTAGGTGATTTAACTAAAAAATGCATTGAAAGGTTAAAGTTTGAAATAGAAAAGAAAAATCACAATATAGAATGTTTTGTAACAGCAAATGTGCCTCCAGTTCATGCAGATAAATATGGTATTGAAAGAGTAATTTTAAATATTATTTCTAATGCTATCAAATATACACCGAATAATGGAACTATAAAAGTTTATGTTGGATTTGTATACAATGATGCATATATAAAAATAATTGATAATGGAATAGGAATACCAGAGCAAGATTTAGGAAGAATATTCGAAAGGTTCTACCGTGTAGATAAAGCTAGAACTAGAGAAATGGGAGGAACAGGGCTTGGACTTTCTATTGCAAAAGAAATTTTAAACCAAAACAATGGTAGTATTGATATTAAAAGTGAAGCTGGAAAAGGTACAGAAGTAGTTATTCGTATACCAGTAAACAAAAAGTAAAAGCTTACAAATTAGAAAGAAGGAAATGAATAAAATGGTAATCAGCGATAGGACTAAAAATATATTAGAATGGATTTTATGCATTGTTATTGCATTTATACTTGCAGTGCTAATTAAATACTTTGTTGGAACTCCAACAGTTGTAAAGCAATATTCTATGTATCCAACATTAAAGCAAAATCAAAGGTTAATTTTAAATCGTTTAGCAAGAACTAGAAACGAAAAACCTGAAAGATATGATATTATAACATTTGAAGCACCAAGTAATGCAAGAGATATGATTACTGAAGAAGAAGTTGACCTTAGTAACCCAGTAGCGAAATATGAAAATGAGCCAACCACTTGGTGGGAAAAATTTACGTACTATGTATTAGAAATAGGAAAAGAAAGTTATATTAAAAGAGTAATCGGTTTACCAGGTGAACATGTACAAATAAAAGATGGTAAGGTCTATATTGATGATAAAGAATTACCTGAAGAATATTTACCAGAAGGCATGCGAACAGGACCTGTTGATATTAATGACCATTACTTAGACATTATAGTACCAGAAGACTGTGTATTTGCTATGGGAGATAATAGAACAGCTTCAACAGACTGTAGAAAATTTGGATGTATACCATTCGATAAAATAGAAAGTAAAGTATGGATTCGTTTTTGGCCACTTAACTTATGGGGCAAGGTAGAATAGTAAGGAGGCAGTAAATTGGCTTTTGAAAATTTAATAGGTAATGAAAAAGTAAAAAATCTATTAAAAAGCAGTATACAATCCGATAATATATTACACAGCTATCTATTTACAGGAATTGACGGAGTTGGAAAAAGCCTTTTTGCGAAAGAATTTGCAAAAGCAATTTTATGCAGTGCTGATAAAGATAAACCTTGCGGAAATTGTAAATCTTGCTTAGAATTTCAAGGTGAAAGTCATCCGGATTTTTTGCAAATAGAACCAGAAGATGGCAAGGTAATTAAAATTGAACAAATTAGATATCTACAAGAAAAAATAGCAGAAAAACCAGTTACTTCAACAAGAAAAGTATATATAATAAACAACTGTGATACTATGACAAGAGAAGCCTCAAATAGTTTATTAAAAACATTGGAAGAACCACCAAGTTATGCTACTATAATTTTAATAACATCAAATGAAAGCAAACTATTGGTAACAATCAAATCTAGATGTACTAAAATAGCTTTTCAAGCATTATCAAGCGAAGAAATAAAAAATTATATTTATAAAATGCAAGAAAAAAAGAAAACAGATGATATATTAAAAGACGATATAATTCTACAATGCCAAGGTAGTATTGGCAAATTGCTAAAAATCCAAGATGAATATGATACATATTCTCAAGTAGAACAAATAATAGAAAATATAGAAAAAGAAAATATTACTCAAATATGGAAAACATCAGAAATATTATATAAATCAAAAGAAAATATTTTAGATTTATTAGACTACATGAATGTAATATTTTATGAAAAATTACGTTTTATCCATGACATGAAGTATACCAAAGCAATTTCTATCATAGAAGAAACTAAAAAAAAGATAACGGCAAATGCCAATTATGATATGACAATAGACTATCTATTGCTAAAATTATGGGAGGAATTTAATTGAAAAACATAGTAGGAGTAAGATTTAGAAAACCAGGAAAAATATATTTTTTTGATCCAGATAATCTAGAAATAAAAAAGGAAGATAAAGTAGTGGTAGAAACTGCAATGGGGCAAGAACTAGGTGAAGTTGTAATAGACAAAAGAGCTGTTCCAGAAAAAAGTTTAACTGCACCACTAAAAAAAGTAATTCGTGTTGCTACTCAAAAAGACTTAAAACACCAAGAGGAAAATAGAGAAAAAGAAAAAGAAGCATTTAAAATTTGTAATGAAAAAATAAAGAAATATAAACTTGACATGAACTTAACAGAAGTAGAATATAAATTTGATAATAGTAAAATACTATTTTATTTTACAGCAGATGGAAGAATTGATTTTAGAGAATTAGTTAAAGATTTAGCTGCTATATTTAAAACAAGAATTGAATTAAGACAAATTGGTGTAAGAGATGAAGTTAAAAAAATCGGTGGAAATGGAGTTTGTGGTAGAGAACTTTGTTGTTGCTCATTTTTAGGAAACTTTGAAACTGTATCAATAAAAATGGCAAAAGAGCAAAATATGTCACTAAATCCTTCTAAGATATCTGGAAACTGTGGAAGATTGATGTGTTGTTTAAAATATGAGCAAGAAGTTTATGAAGATAAATTAAAAAGATTACCAAAAATAGGTGCTTTAGTTAAAACAGAAGACGGAGAAGGAGCTGTTGACTCAGTTGAAACATTAAAAGAAATTATTAGAGTAAAATTTAAAGACGGAGATGACACATTCTATAAAAAATATCCAGCTAATGAAGTTAAAATTATAAAAAATATTGGAAAAGAACAAATTGGCGAAGAAGAAAAAGAACATTTAAAAGAATTAGAAGAACTAGAAAAGCTAGATAAGTTAGAAAAACAAGCAAATAATAATGAAGATATATAGCATGCATATGTTATTTAAAAAATATAATTATATCAATTAATAAAGTTTAATAATACTAAGAACTGAAATTGAGAGGTGGTGAAAAATATGGCATATAAAATCACAGATAAATGTATTGGATGTGGAGCATGTGCAGCAAGTTGCCCTGTATCTTGTATTTCACAAGGTGATAGCAAATATGTAATTGATAAAGATACTTGTATTGGATGTGGTACATGTGCAGCTGTTTGCCCAGTTGGAGCACCAACTTTAACGAATAGTGAGTCATAGATATAATTTTTTCTAAAATTAAAATAAATTTACTACTTTATAATTAAATATTCAATATATTTTTCAATCTAATTTTATAAAAACGGCTTATTAAAATCAATTATAAGCCGTTTTTTTATATATATAATTTATAACTAAGTTGTTTTAATTGTAACAATATTAAAAAATATAATGAAAATTTATAAAATTGCATAAAAAAATCAAAATTTATAAAAAAAATATTGATTTTCTATATTTTTAATGATATAAAATAATTGAGTTGATATAAATTTGATTTTATGTAAATTTTATGGTATAATATTTGTATCATATTATTAAATTTTGTTCATAATATTAGTAAGGTGATATTATGAAAATTAAAGGTATTAAAAAATATAAAGCAAGGAGGTATAAAAAAATGGTTGATGCAAGTTACAAGAAAAAAGCAACAGAATTAATTAAAATAGCTAAAGAAAAAAAATTAATAAAAAGTTATGCTGAATTTTGTGATACAGATAAAGCAAAAAAATGTGCTTTATCTAAAGATGATGTCATTTATTATACTTCTTTAGATAAAGGAGCAACGAAATAGTATGAAACATTTTAATATTGGAGATATTGTATTTGTATCAAATTATTCTTATAAAAGTGGTTATAATGGACAAAACCATAGTTTTGTCATTATTGATGATGGACAAGCTGTAGATATAAATTATTTTGGATTCTTGCTATCTTCTCATTTAGATAAAGCTACATATCCATATAATGAAAGACTAAATAGCGATACCTCAAACAAGTTAAATAAAGATGGCATTGTAAAATGTGATGACTTAATAGAGATTTCAGAAAATGAAATTAAATTTAAAATTGGAACGGTTACGCAAAATGATTTAGAAAGATTTATTAATACATATATGAAATATTTGGAAGAAAATACATAATAATATTAAAATTAAATTATTAAAAACTTTTACTTTTAAAATTTAATATCAGCCAAAAGGCTTTGGCTCATATATAGAGCATTCTCAGAAAAGGATGTAGTATTATTTATACATCCTTTCCCTCGTCTTTAAAATCAATTTTAAGTCGTTTTTATTGAGCGCTTACGTTATGCTGAACAAAAAATGAAACATTTTTGCATTTTATTTTACGCTTCTTCCTTTTTACTCATTTCTTCTAATGCTAAAAGTTCTTCCCAACGTTTATCAACCTCTTTTTGAAATTCTTC
>CANRPQ010000005.1 GCA_947632525.1 uncultured Clostridia bacterium | reverse complement strand
GCTACTAGTGTGATACCACTCGTTTGTTTCTTTTGTTTTTTATCTCCTTTAAACATATTCCTATGTTCTCCTTTCTGCATTTACTTTTGTTTTCTTTTATTTTTACATTTTATTTTTTCTTTTTTTGTTTCTTTCTTTATTTCTTTTTTAACTTTTTTACTTTTACTGTTATTTTTATTTTTACTTTTCTTTTGTTCTTAGTATTTGCTTTTTTATTCACTTTTATACACATTTTAATCTTTTGATATCTTTACCATAGCAAAATAACTATCTTTATTCATTTGTCAATGTGCATAAAAGCTTTTATTCGCTTTTCTATACTAATTTCATTTTTATTCTACATTAACTACTTATTTTTTACAAGTACTTTTTTAAATTTTTTCTTTTTCTATTTTCGCGAACGCGAAAAACAATGTGAGTGTAATTTATTTTATTGGTATTTTCTTTTTATACAAACTCTTCCCAAACTAAATTAGCTAAGTCAAGGCCTTTATTAGTTAGATTAATTTTATTTTCATCAACTTCTATTAATTTTTCCTTTGTTAATTTTTCCAAGGTTTCATGGTATAAATAAATTGGATTTTCAATAAATTTATTTTTAAATTCTTGTATATCAATTCCCTGTATTTTTCTTAGTCCTAATAACATAAATTCCTTTTGCTTAGATTCTTTATTTTGCTTTTCATGAAATACAAAGTTTTTTTCTTGTTCATTATTTTCATAGTTTTTAATATATTTTTCTATTTCATCTATATTGGAATAACGTACTCCATTTGTATATGAATGTGCAGAAGTTCCAAATCCAATATATTCTTTTTGATTCCAACAATCCATATTATGTTTTGATTCATAACCTAATTTAGCAAAGTTAGAAATTTCATAATGCGTATATCCATTTTGCTCTAATAATTTCTTTGTTTTCCAATACATTTTTCTTTCTAATTCTTCTGTTGGAAGAATTAATTTTTTTGATTTTATTTGTTCTTCTAACTTTGTTCCCTCTTCTACAATTAGCGAATATAACGAAATATGTTCAGGCTGTAGTTTTATTACTTCTTGTACCGAATTTTGTATTTCTTTTATAGTTTGATTTGGTAATCCTAACATTAAATCTACATTTATATTTTTAAAGCCTATTTTTCTTGCTAAATTGTATGCATCTATAAATTCTTCATATGTATGTATTCTACCTAACTGCTTTAATAATGTATCATAAGTAGATTGTAATCCTATACTTAGTCTATTAATTCCACAATTAAAATAGCTTTGTAATTTTTCTACATTTACTGTTCCAGGGTTTACTTCAATTGTAATTTCTGCTTTTTCATCTATTATATAATTATCCTTAATAGCTTTCATTATTTCTAAAATATATTCGCTATCAATAAAAGAAGGGGTTCCACCCCCGATATATATAGTTTTTACTAGAAATTTTTTATCTTTTCCTTGTATTGAATCTTCTATATTTGCTTGTCCTACCTCTTTTATTTCTGCTTTTAAACATTTAATGTATTTAAGAATAAGCTCTTCTTTATTTTCATAGGAACAAAAATCACAATAGCTACATTTTTGCTTACAAAATGGTATATGTATATATATTCCAATTTCTTTCATCTTTTATTACTACCTTTCTAATAATTTACTTGCAAAAATGCCAGTAAAAGGATTTCCTTAAACTGACATTAATTTTCACTACCTGATGTAATATCTTCTGCTATTTTTTCAATTGTTTTTAATCTATGATTTACACCTGATTTGCCGATTGGCTGTTTTAGCATAGTTCCTAATTCTGCTAAAGATGATTCAGGATGTGAAATTCTAAGTTCAGCTATTTCTTGTAATCCTTCAGATAGTTCTTGTAATTTTCCAACCTTTTTTAGATAATTAATTGCCTCTATTTGATTTAATGCAGAATTTATTGTTTTGTTCAAGTTTGCTGTTTCGCAATTTACTTTACGATTTACATTGTTACGGATTTCTCTATATACTCTAATATCTTCAAATTTTAGCACAGAATTATTTGCACCAACAAATGCCAAAAATTTAGATATTTCTTCACCTTCTTTAGCATAAATACTATAATACTGCTTTTTTTCTGTTTGTTTTAAAGAAATATCATATTCTGATAAAATAGATAATATATATTCTGCTATTTCTAATTTTTTTATAGCAATCTCTAAATGATAACTATTTTTAGGATTAGTCATTGAACCGCTTCCTAAAAATGCCCCTCTAATAAAAGCTTTTTGTAATATTTCTTGCTTTTCTATTACTTCTTTTATTTTTCTATTATTAACACTAACTTGATTTGTTTCATATACTATTTCTTCTAATTCTGGCATTGGCACAGTAATTGAATACGATTTTCCTATTATTTGAATTTCATATTCTGTTAATCCTAAATTGTTTAGTAATTTTCCGAATCTATTAATGTTATACTCATTTTCAGTTGAAAATTTTAGTTTTCTTTTTTTCTTTTCTTCTTCAATTAATACATGGTCTGTTGATAAATATCCCAGAAATTCATATTTTACTACTTCTTTGTTTGATAAGTTTGATAATTTACTTAATTCTTCTTTTACTTCACTTGAAAAAGACATTCTTTTCTCCCTCTTTAATTTTTTAATGCTAAATTTATCTTTTTAATATAATTACACGATTATTTCCAGCTAAGTCTTTGATTGGCTCTTTTGTTATAATATCTAAATTACATTTGTTTTCATCTTTTAAAGTTTTCCATAGATCTGAAATTTTTTTGCCTTGATTATATCCAATTTCAAATAATACATAGCCATTTTCTTCTAAATAATTAGCTGAATTAATTAAAATTGTTCTATAAAAGTCAAGTCCATCTTCTCCACCATTCAAGGCTATTATTGGTTCATTTTGTACTTCTTTACTTAGGGTTTTAATAACTTCCGTTTCAATATATGGTGGGTTTGACACAATAACATCAAATTTGTAATTAGAAAGCTCTTTAAACATATCTGATTTTATATATTGAACCATAACACTATTATTTATAGCATTTTTTTCAGCAATTTTTAGTGCTTTATCACTAATATCGCTACCTATTATTTGAATTTCTTCTTTCTCATATTTTAATTCTTTTGTTTGTAGTTTGTCTAATTCTTCTTGTATATATTTTGCAATAGAAACTGCAATAGCTCCGCTACCAGTACATAAATCTAATATTTTTATTTTATTTTTGCTATTTTTTACTTTTTTATATTTCACTTCATTTTTTATAATTTGCTTAATAATCTTTATTGTCTCTTCTATTATGATTTCTGTATCAGGTTGTGGAATTAAAACATTTTCATCAACATAAAAGTCTAGTCCCATAAATTCTTGATGATTTGTGATATATTGCAATGGCTTTCCTTGGATGATTTGCTCTAGCATTTTTTCATATTCTTCTTTGTTAGAGTTTGAAACTTCCATTAATGAATTTCTAATGAATTCACTTCTTGACTGTTTTAAAACAAATTCCAATATTTTTTTTGCTTTTAATTCAGCTTCATCTATATTTTTTTCTTTTAGTAATTTTTTTCCTATTTCTAATAATTGATTTTGATTCATTTTTCTTCTCCATTTTCGTTTGTATTATATCACGTATGGGGTTATAGCACAATATGATATTTTATTATTAATTTTTAAAATTATTTTAGTTCAGATTATCTTTCTAAATCCCATTCTTTCTCCTAAATTATTTTGCTCCACATTGCCTTTATTTCAATTTTGAGTGTTAAGATAGTATTATTTTATATCTTAATGTTGTAGATAAAAAATTTCCATAAAATCGCCTTGATTTTAATTTTTTAAACTCAAAGCGAAATTTTTTAATTTTAATAAAACATTTATAAAAATTCCAGACGTGTCTGGAATTTCTCTAATCGTCCAGACGTCTGGATAATTTAATATAAATCTTATTTTTTTGTTTCTTCTTCATTTTCTCGTATAACTTGTTCTACTTGAGCAATTAGTTCTTCTTGTTTTGGTATATAATATGTATAATTAGAAGCAAACAAATTATTATTCATTCCACCAATACTATACTCTGCAACTACATTGTCTTTATCAGCACAAAGTATAATGCCTATTGGTTTATTATCTCCTTCTTCGTTTATTTCTTCTTCATAGTAATTCAAATACATATTCATTTGCCCAAAATTTTCTGGCTTCAAATTTCCCATTTTCAAATCAATTAAAACATAACATTTTTCTTCTCCATTTTCGTTTGTATTATATCACGTATGGATTTATAGCACAATATGATATTTATTATTAATTATACCAGTACATTACTGCATAATATTTGAAATACTTATTAAAAATAAGCACAAAAAGCCCCGCCTTAGCCGTAAGGTGAGTGAAATTTTAAGGACCTGCTTTCACAGGTGGGTGTCTTGTTGAATGCTCCTGGGTTTCTTACTATAATAATGTAAGCTTACACGCCACATTCAAAGGCGGACTCCCGTTTATTGTTTGTTGGTTCTAAAATTCCAGTCTACACGCACTATGCAGGGAAAATTTATATCATATTTAATTGTAAATATATCTTAGCATATATTTATTTTTGTTGCAACTTCTAAATTTCTTTTTAACAGCTTTTAAACTTGTTTTTTGGCTTTCTTGTTTATTTTCTTCATTATTTTCATTTTTATTCTTCATTTTTTAAATTTGCTTTTTCTTGTTATTTATGATATGGTAATTTAATAATTAATATTTTATGGAGAGTATATGAAATCAAAAGATGAAAAAAGTCGTAAAAGTAAAAAAGATAAGAATATTAAAATTAGTTTGAATAAGTCAAATTCTTTTAAAAATAGCTGGGTACAATTTGTTCTTATTGTACTTGCTATTATTGTTATTGCTATATTAGGATATATAGCTTTAGCACCTTTTATAAATAAAACTAGTTTAGAAAAGGATATTATTAATAGTAAAAGTACTTCGTCAGTTTCTATTAATAAAATTGCTTATTATAGTAGTGCTTTTGGAACTAATAATGGTCAAGCACAAGGTAGTTGGAATATAAACTTAAGTCAATATACTGATATTGCCCTTTATTTAAATACTAATGATTTGAATATATCTAGTATGTATATTGATAATATTTCTTTTTCAAATAATGAATTTTCTAATTTAGGTGTTTCATATTTATCTACTGATGATTTTGGCAAATCTCCTATTGAAACACAAGATTATTCTTCTATTACAGCAACAATTCCAGAGAGAATTGATGTTAATTTATCAAATCCAATTGTTCTTCGTTATTTGAATTATAATTTAAAGGAAAACTGTTCTATTACAGACATTGATAATCCTCTTATTTTCGACGGAAGTTTATTAAAAAGAGGAAAAGTTACCCTTTCCTCTTTAAAAAATACCATTTCATTTACTTTACATATTGTTGATATAAGTAATCAGAATCATAGTTGTCCTGTTAGTATTAATATACCTTTAGAAAATACAGAGACTGGTAAAAGTATTTACGACGGATATTATTATGAATATTAAATTTATATTATTTTTCCTATCAAGTCGTAGTCTCTTACTTCAGTAATTTTGCACTTTACAAAGCTTCCTATTTTTAGTGGCTTTGTATTTTCAATATATACTACTCCATCAATTTCCGGAGTATCCATATAACTTCTGCCAATGTAATAATTGGCATTTTTTGTGCTTCCTTCTATTAATATTTCATATATGTTTCCTATTTTTTGTTCTAAATTTTCCCTAGATATTTTTTGTTGTAGTTTCATAATTTTGTTATATCTGCTTTTCTTTGTTTGTGGATGAACTTGATTTTTCATTTTTTCTGCTGGCGTTCCTTCTTCTTTAGAATACATGAAAGCCCCTAGTTTATCAAATTTAGCTTCTTCTAAAAAATTATATAATTCTTGAAATTCTTCGTTAGTTTCTCCTGGGAACCCTACCATAACAGTAGTTCTTATAACAACATTAGGAATTTGTTTTCTTAATTTGTCTATTAAGTTTCTAATACTTTGCCCATTACTATGGCGGTTCATTCTTTTTAAAACTGTATCTGATATGTGTTGTATTGGTATATCAAAATATGGACAAATTTTAGGATGCTTTTTTATTGTATCAATTAATTCATCTGTAATTGTTTCTGGATATGCATATAAAAATCTAATCCATTTAATTTGTGGAATTTCACAAAGTTTTTCTAATAGTTCTGGTAGCATTGGTTTTCCATAATTGTCAGTACCATATTTAGTTGTGTCTTGAGCTGTTACAATAAATTCTCTATAGCCTTTTTTTACTAATTCATTAGCCTCTTCTAATATACTTTCTATTGTTCTACTTTTAATAGGTCCTCTAATACCTGGAATTGCGCAATATGTACAATAATTACTACAACCGTCTGCAACTTTTAAATATGCATAATTATTTCCAGTAGTAACTATTCTATCTATTAATTCATCAAAGTTTTCATCCAATATTTTTTTATATTCACTATATTTTATATATAAGTCTACTTCTGGAAGTATTTTTTCTAGTTCTTCTTTATATCTTTCAACCAGGCAGCCTGTTGCAATTAAGTATTTGCAGTTGTTCTTTTTATATTGTGCCATTTCTAGTATTGTATTAATTGCCTCTTGTTTTGCAGACTCAATAAATCCACAAGTATTTATCACAATAATTTCAGCATCTTTTGCATTATTTACTATTTCATGCCCCTGTTTTTTAAATATTGCAATCATTTTTTCTGTATCTACAAGATTTTTATTACACCCTAGTGAGATAAAACCTACCTTCATTGCTTCTTTATATTCCTTCCCTTAATTGCCTTTTAATTTATTATTTTTCTATTACATTTTGTAATAATTTTAATCCTTCTAATAATTTGTTATATGTTGTCCTACTAATATTTGTTTTTTCTCCCGTTGCATATGATTTAGCAACGCCTTTCATATCAATTAGTTCATAACGATTTTTTTCATTTACTCTATTGTCTAAAACATAAATTGGCGTATAATCCACTTTGTTTAAAGTAACTTTACCATCTTCTCCACTTTTACGAATATCTATGTTAAGAACTAATTCTACCTTTGATGTGTCATTATTATCGGCACAGATGTAGTTTCCTAAAGAATATGCAATAAATACATTTTCTCCTTCTTTATTCTGTCTAATTTCCATTGGTTGAATAGCAGCTGAATGATTTCCTAAAATTACATTCGCCCCATTATCTATTAAATAGTCTGCTATCTTCTTTTGACTACTATTTGGTTTAGTTGCATAAGCATCACCCCAGTGCATAATAACAAAAATAAAATCTGCATTTTCTTTTGCATAGTCTAAATCTTCTTTTGCTATTTTTTCACTATAAAAATTAGCTGAATTTAGTTCTTCATTTTTTTTGCTATCTTTATTTTCCATTACACAAGTGTATGATAGAAATGCAATATTTGTATCTTTAATATTTTTTATTGTAACTCTATTATCTCCTAAGCTATCTCCAACTGTATCATATCCCAATTCTTGTAAATAGTTTTTAGTAGTTTTTAATCCGCTGATTCCATAATCTAAACTATGATTTGTGCTGATACTTACTAAGTTTACTCCGGAATTTTTTACTGCTTCAGCAAACTCTTTTGGACTGTTACGAAGTCCATATCCCGAATATTCTTTATCTACAAAGTTTGTTTCCATAGTTCCTAATACTATGTCACTAGGCTTTAAAAAATCTGTAATTCCTTGGAACATATTATTAAAATTATATGTTTTTGTGCTTTTATTATATCCGTCTTCTATAATTTCATTCTCGCACAATATATCACCAACTGCTGAAAGAGTAATAATGCTATCTCTTTTAGAGTTATTAGAATTTGCAATATTTTGAGTTGTTTCTGTGAAAATGTCTTCTATTTGCTTATCTAATTCTTCCATTTGCTTTGCTAGTAGCTGTTTATCTTGATAATTACGATAAATAATAGTTATAGAGCAAATTACAATTATTATTGCTAAAATAGATAATATAGTTAAAAACATTTTTAAACTTATTACATCAGTTATTTTTTTTATACTTCTTTTGTTTCTTCTATTTCTTGCCATTCGTACCACCCTTTATTAATATATTTATTTAAAAATAGAACAGATTGCATTCCATATTCCTTTAAAAACATTACCAATAACATCAATTATTGCTTTTATTATATTGTTAGAATTATAAAAATCCATAATTAATTTATGGGTTGGTGGAAATATCCATAATATAGCACAAATTGCTATAATTATTAATATAGTGATTAATAAATCTTTATAATTTTTCCAAGTCCATTTATATTTTATTTTGTATCCTAAACTTTTTAAATATCCCTCATATGCCTGTTGATATTTTTGTTCATATTGTGCTTGCATATTTCTTTGTATTTCTTGTTGCATTTTTTGATTTGCTTTTATTGCTTCTTCTTTTTTTCTTTGTTCTTGCCTATATTCCTCTTCTGTCATGTTTCTTTGATTATTATATGAGTTTTCTTGTGGTTGTGTATATTGTTGCTGATAATTAGCCTGTGAATATGTATTTGAAGTTTTTTCCTCTTGTCGTTCCATTGCTAATTTATTATCATAATCTTTTCTTTTATTTTCATCGCTAAGGATATCATATGCTTCATTAATTTCTTTCATACGATTTTCTGCTTCTAGCTTATTTTCTTCTGCTTGCAAATCTGGATGATATTTCTTTGCTAATACCTTATACGCTTTTTCAATTATTTCTCCAGATGCATTTTCACTTACTTCTAATATTTCGTATAATGTTTTCATTGTTTCCACCTTATAATTTTTCTTTTTATTAGTATATCATTTTTATTTAAAAAATAATAGTATTTTTAAATACTTTATGATATAATATCAAAAGTGCTATGTTTTTAACACTTTTTTTTAAAAAATAAATTAACCTATAGGAGTTGAAAATAGTGAAATTAACACAGGATGGAGAAGTTTTAGCAGAGAATAAAGTATTAATTTTATATATATTAAATAAATTAGAAAGTCCTGTTACCAATGACGGGCTTTTAAGGTTGGTTTTATCTGTAATGGATATGAATTATTTCTATTTTCAACAGTTTTTGTTGGACTTATTAGATAGTAAGTATATTGCTTGTTTTGAGCAAGATGATAAAGTTATATATACTATTACAGAAAAAGGCAAAGAGGCTTTAAAATTAACTAATAACATTTTACCTGGTATTATTAAATTAAAGGTAGATACTAGTTTTCAAAAAGAATTGTCTTGTGCTGCAGAAGAAGAATCTATTACAGCTGAATTTACTCCTAAAAGTGAAAATAATTATACTGTAACATGTAAAATAAACGAAAACAATACTTGCATTTTTGAAGTTAGTGTTTTTGCTGGTTCTCGTGAAGAGGCTAAAAAAATTGTAGATAATTGGAAAGAAAATGCTTATCGTATTTATCCTGAAATTTTAAATTCATTAACAAAGTAAATAAAAATTAAATATAAATTAAAAAACCATATAATATAGAATTTTGAAGTGGAACGAGGTATAGGGAATGCCTGAAAGGCAAGGGACCCTGTAGCGGAGCGTCCGAAGTGTAACGGAGAAATTACTATATTATATGGTTTTTGTCTTTTATTTTGTTATTGTGTTTTATTTTATTTCGCAACTCCCATTGCATTTAAATTTTTTTCTAATTCATCAATAGAAATCACTTTAGCTTCATCTTCTGTTCTATTTTTTATTTCAACACATCCTTCTTCTACTTTTTTGCCTACTGTAATTCTAACAGGAATACCAATTAAGTCCATGTCATTAAACTTAACACCAGGTCTTTCATTTCTATCATCTAAAATAGCTTCTATTCCCATTTCATTTAGCTTTTCATATATATCATTTGCTATTTTAGTTTGAGTTTCATCTTTAGGATTAATTAGTACAATACAAACTTTATATGGTGCAATATTCATTGGCCATATAATTCCTTTATCATCATGATTTTGTTCTACAACTGCTGCAACAATTCTTTCAACACCTATACCATAACATCCCATTACTACTGGCTTTAATTCATTATTTTCATCTAGATAATTTAAACCTAGGCTATCTGAATATTTTGTTCCTAATTTAAATGTATTTCCTACTTCAATTCCCTTTTTAAACACTAAATGTCCATGGCATTTTGGACAGATATCTCCTTCTTTTACATTTTTTATATCTGCCACTATTTCTGCTTTGAAATCATCTACATTCACATTTTTATAATGGTAATCTGTTTCATTTGCTCCTACAATAAAGTTCTTCATGTGCTTTACGCTTTTATCCATAATTACAGGAATTGAAAGTCCTATTGGTCCTGCAAACCCAACTTTAGCACCTGTTACTTCTACAACTTCTTCTGCTTCTGCTAATTCTATTTCTTTTGCTTTCAATAGTTTTGTTAATTTTACTTCATTGATTTCTCTATCACCTGGTACCATGCAGGCATATAATTTACCATCTATTTTGTAAATTAAAGTTTTTACAAACTTTTCTGGATTTTCTCCTAAGAATTCACTTACTTCTTCAATTGTACCTGCATTTGGTGTATGTATTTTTTCGATAGATAGTTTTTCTTCTATTTCATCTTTTTCTTCATCTATACACTCACTAACCTCTATATTAGATGCATAATCACAAGTATCACATAGAACTAAAACGTCTTCTCCTACTTCTGTTACTGCTTGAAATTCTTCTGATAGTAAGCCTCCCATTACACCAGTATCAGCCCTTACAACTACATATTGTAGGCCAATTTCTTTACATATTTTGTGATATGCTTCAAATTGTTTTTGGTAAGATTTATCAGATTCCTCTTGGTTAATATCAAAACTATATGCATCTTTCATTGTAAATTCTCTTGTTCTGATAAGCCCTAATCTTGGTCTTACTTCATCTCTATATTTATTTCCTACTTGATATAAAGTATATGGAAAATCTTTGTATGAGTGTGATTTCATCATCGCTGCCAATACAAAAAATTCCTCATGTGTTGGCCCTAATACATATGGTCTTTTATATCTATCTGTTAACTGAAAAATAGAAGGTCCAAATGCATCATATCTTCCTGATTTTTGAAATACATCAACAGGAAGTAATAATGGCATTGTTACTTCTTCTGCGCCTGCTTCGTTCATATTTTTTCTAATAATTGCTTTTACGTTTTCTACTACTCTTTGACCTAATGGTAATTTCATATAAATTCCATTACCTACTTTTTTAAACATACCACTTTTTACTAAAAGGTTTCCACTAATAGATTCTTCATCTTTTTGATCTTCTCTTAATGTATAAAAAAAACTTTCACTTAATTTCATTATTAACTCTCCTCATTTTCTTATTCTTGATTTGTTTTTTCAGATAATTGTTCATCTACTTGTTCTTCATCCCTTACGGGCATTGGAGCCTCTTCTTCTATAGTTTTTTCATCGCTCAATTCATTTTTTTCTTGATTTTCTAATACATCATCTATGACAATTTGTTGATTTTCATCTACTTTATATCTTGGTAATTCTGGTAATTCATTTAAATTACTAAATCCAAACATTCTTAAAAATTCAGATGTTACTCCATAAGTACCTGGCTTTCCTGGTGCATCTATTTTTCCTGTTTCTTCTATCAAATTATAGTCTAATAATTTGTATATTGTTCCGTCTGAATTTACTCCACGAATAGATTCAATTTCTGCTCTTGTGATTTTTGGATTATATGCAATAATAGCCAAGGTTTCTAAAGCTGCTTGTGATAAGTTTGGTTTATTCCTTTTATCAAATATACTATAAATTACATCATAATATGATTTTTTTGTGCATAATTGATAGGCCTCTCCTATATTAATTATTTGTAGGCCTCTATCTTCTTTTTTATAATCTTCTTTCATACTTTCTACAATAGTAATTATTTCTTCTGAACTTGCTTCTAATGCTGACATTAGCTCTCCTATTTTTACTTCTCTACCTGCTGCAAAAAGTATTGCTTCTATCATTCCTTTTGCTTTATTTATTTCCATTTTTATTACTCCAATATTTAATTATATAAATAGTATTTAATCTACATTATTATCCCACGCATTTGGCTTTGTGTCAAGCATTTAAACAAATATTGACATTGTTTTTTGCTTATGATAATATAACAGTAATTGGAAATGTTAATTAAGGAGGATTCTATTATGAACGAAGAAAATAGTATAGAAAATAGAACATCTGAAGGTGAAGAGTGTCCTAAAAAAATTGAGGTTATAACAGGTGATGGTGGCTTAAATATTTCTCCTGTTCATAAACATTTAGAAGTTGAAAAACCTAAGCCTAAAGAAAATAGAAAAATTTTTATTCCAGAAGTAAAAGAAAATCCTTCTAATTCAAATACTGAAAATGAGTCAGAAAATACTACTGATGAAAATTAGTAAAAATTGTAGGTAGATGCCCAAGAGTTTCACACCAAAAGAATAAGCACAATATATGTGCTTATTTTTTCCAATTATCTAGTATTTTTTCACTAATATTCATATTTCCATATCCAACACCAATTTTTCTATCAGCTTTTTTATCTCCATGGCAATCGCTGCCACCTGACATTATTAAATTTTCTCTTATACAATATTTTTCCAATATCTCTGTTTGTTCTTCTGTGTAGCTAGAGTGATATACCTCTACTCCGTCTATAATTTTATTATTTTTTAGCATATCTAAAAATTGTATTGTATCCTCTAGATTATATTTAAATGGATGTGCTACAAATAATTTTCCTTTGCAACCTCTAACTATCTTTGCTATTTCATCTGCTCTTGGATAGTGAATACTAAAATCAACAAATACAGGAAAATTTTTATTTGTTACACATGAGTTAAAGAATACATTTATGTCTTCCCATTCTCTATCGTTAAAATATCTTTTATTTTCTTCATGTTTTTTTATCTCTGGAAAAATAATATCCACGGGCCAGCCTTTATTACTATCATATTTTATATCATCTATTTTAATATTATTTTTTTTGCAACTTTTCACCATATATTCAAATTCAAGTTCTAAATTTATTTGTTTATCTTCATAATTTTCTTTTATCCAATTTTCTAGTTTTTTATCATCAAAGTTGTATGCTAACAAATGAAAATGTACACCATCATATACTGTATTAAATTCTACACCTTTTATAATTTTTCCATGATATAATTCTTTATAATCTATTTTTTCCAATTCTTTGTATGCCTTAATAGTATCGTGGTCAGTTATCGAAATTACTTTTATATTTGCCTTTTCCGCCTCCTCTAATAACTTTGTTACACTCCATGTCCCGTCAGAATAATTTGTATGCATATGTAAATCTATCATAATTTTATTATCCCCTTTCTTCTTCTCTATCTGGAATGCTTCTTATTATTTTATTAAATCTTTGTAGCACTTCATCTTTTGTTAAATTCGTAGTATCAATTATTTCTTTTCTTGCAATTTCACTTCCAACACTTCCAATTATTTCTCTTGTCATCCTCTCAAGTACACTTCTTTGCATTTTTATTGTTTCTTCATCAATCCAAATTCCATTTAATACATGATTTCTTCCTATATTTCTTTTACATATTGTTTCATAGTCAGCTGTTAATAATAAAAAAATGTCACATTCAGTCATACCTTGTTTATTTAATTCATGTACTAATTCCGCATATTTTAAATAGGCTCTCCTAAAAGTGTCGTTAAATCCTTTTAATTTTTCAAATGCCTTAGCAGTAGCAACTGTTGCAATTGCACTTTTGTCAATTACTACATTTTTTCCTTCTCTTCTTAATCTATTAGCTTCTATTAGTTTTTGCATTTCAATTTGAAATAATTTATCTTGATAATATTCTTCCTCTTCTTGCGAACCAGGAATAGGAGATGCTTCATCCCCTTTTTTACCTGTTTCTTGTTCTAAATATCTAATTGCCTCTGGTAAGATAACCCAACCTTCCTCTTGTTTCAGTCTTTCACATAAAGTAGTTTTACCCACGCAAGAAGTTCCTTCTAATATTGCAATTATTCCTTCTTTCATTATTACCTCTCCGTTTTATATTTTTCTTTTTTATTAACTACTATAGAATATATTGGTCCTATATTAGATATCGATGTTGCTAATAGTACAGAAATAATTGTTTTAATATCTACATTATATCTTTTATTATCTAGCACATTGATTATTTTAATTGTACTAATTGTATTAATACTTATATAAATACAGTAACTAATTAAAATTACTAATAATAAATTATATTCTTTTGTAAGTATTGCTCCAATAACTAAAACTAGTAACATAATTGGGAAGAATAGCCAATTTATAGCACACCTAAATTCGTTAAAGGTACCTATTCTCCCACTAATTTTATCGTGAGCTTGTCCCCTTTTTTGTATATCTTTATATATTTTTAAAAACTGACTTGTTGTTTTAAACCATACTGAATTTTGTTTTATTAGCTTTTTTAAATTATCTGGAGTTTCAATGTTTTCTAAAGATAGTATTGGTGTTATTTTTATATTGTTAAATTTTAATTGTAAGCCTAGGTATACATCTTCACACCAAAATGTTGTATTAAAGTTACCTAATTTTTTTAATGTTTCTAATTCTATAATCAATCCATGCCCAACAACATGAGTATATAAAAGTCTACTATCAAAATAACTATTTATCAAACCTGTTTTTAGTTCAAAATTTGATTGATATATAGCAAACCCCTTTAATATGTAAGATAGTTTTTCATAATTTTTCATACAATATGAATATTGTTGTATTACTTTATTTCCTTTTTCTATTTTTTCTTTTATTTCTTCAAAAGTTTTCTCATTTGGTCTACTATCTGCATTATATAATGCTAAATATGTATTTTTTAAATCAACTTTACTATTCAAAATTTCTTCTAAATGTTCAAGCATATAATTTATTTGATCTGCCATATATCCTTTTGTTCCAGGAAAGTTTATACAGTATACATTTTCATATTTACCTAGTATTTTTTCGTTAATTATATCCTGTGTTGTTTTTTGCTTATTTTTATTCTCGTTAATTTCTTTTTGAGTTGTAATTAAAATAATTGGTATATCTTGTGCAATTTCCTTAAAATATTTGACTGTATCACAAATACATTTCTGTTCCCTTAATACAGGAATAGCAATTACAATTTTCTTATTATTTGTTTTATATTGTTTTTTATATTGTTTACTCACCTTTTTTAGAAATATTTTTGTTCTAATATAAGCAAATATTGTATATGATAACATTAAAGCAATAATTATTTCTATACATAGTTTCATGCTTATGCTTGCTCCAATTCTTTTTTTAATTCATCTAAATTATGCATAACTTTAAAGTCCATACATCCTTCAATAAATAAATTATCATCGCCAGTAAAGTCTAAATTTCTATCATCTGTTTTATAACCTATACATTTTTTTCCTAATGCATATGCAATTCCTAACTCTACACAAGCACCTTCATCTGGCACTCTTCCGTCTAGAAAGAATATCAATATATCACAGTTTTTTATTCCATTTAAGTCAGTATTAAAAATTCTTCTATTGGTTTCTAACTTATCATTTTTTTCATCTTTTAAAATTTGTGCTGAAAGTCCAGCTTCTCTTTGTGGTAAGTATACTTCATATCCCCATTTTTCTAAAATATCTGTATACTCCTCATTTCTTTTTAATTCCATTTCATTAAATAATGGAGCTGCAAAATATATTTTTTTCATATTATCCCACCTTCATGTTTTTTACATTATATATTTTTTTATATGTTAATTCAATAATTAATAAAAAAATTAACCTTGTTGTATATTAAAAAACCATATATGAATTAAATTATTCATATATGGTCTTTTTTCTATATAGCTTCTTGATTTTCTTCTATTTGTATATTTTCCTCTTTATTTTCATTATTTTCTTGATTTGCAATTTCTAAACTAGATACAGATACTTCATAAGCTACTTTCTTTTCTACTGTTCCGTCTTCATGCTTTTTCTCATATTCTCTTGATTGAACACGTCCTACAATTTTTACTTCTGTTCCAATTGCAATATTTTCGCAAAATCTAGCATTTCTTCCCCATGCAATACATGGAATATAATCTGATTTATTATATGCTCTATTAACTGCTAATAAGATATCTGAAATTTCTCTTCCAAATGGAGTTTTACGATAGATTGGTTTTTTACAAATGTATCCGTCTAATGTTACTTCATTTGATATTGTTTGTAAGCTTACTTCTTCACTTTCTTCTTGATTTTCTATAAATTCAATATCCTTTGCAAAAACAGTTAAGATTAATCTGTTTTTTTCTTGGTCATAACTGTTATATGACCTAAATTGTCCGTCAATTTTTAGTTTTTTACCAACTTCTAAATCTTTTAAAGTTAATAACCTTTCTGAAATAGTTACTGGAATAACATCAGCATTTCCACTTAAACGTGGTACACTTAAGTCAAATATGTAAAATTTTTCTCCGTAAATTTCATGACTAAATCTTTTTTCACTTGTTACCTTTCCAACCAATACTAAATGGTTATTATCATCATAATTTGTATTCAATTCAATTTCCTCCCTACATTTGTTTCTTAATTTATTCATAGTATGTAAAATTTATGACTAATTCCTAGTCACAATTATTATTATACTATACTTTTTTGGATTTGTCTACATAAAATGTTAAATTTTTCAATTATTTTCTTTTTTATACAATAAAATTAAGCTGGCTAACTCCATACTGGCGTATTCTTCAGCATCTTCACAATTTTCAATTTTAATTTCTTGAGCTTCAATTTCTTGATTATATACATTTTTAATATTTCTTTGTAGACATATTAGTATTTTATTTTCTTCTACACTGGAAGCCGTTATTGTTGCCTTTGGATTGTATCCATATGTTATTAGAGTTAAATCCAAATTATCTAAAATTGATAAATTTTCTTTTATATCACCATTTAATATAAAATAACTAGCTTTTTGTGCAATACCTCGAACTATGTCTTGCTTTTTTTCTATTTTCTTTCCTAATAAAAATGTTTCAAATTTAATATTTCTCACATTATCAATTGTTTTTTCACTTAAAAAGAATATATTTTCTAATTTCTCTTGCTCTAGCATTTTCTTTAAATATATCTCATTTTTATGTTCTGTTAATACACCAATTAAAGACATAGTAATAAACTCCTTTTTTGTATAATTTTAGTATACCCTGTCTTTACATATTTATACAAATTTTAGAAATTACTTGTCTCAATATTTTTTTGAATATTATTTGTTTCTACTGTATTAGTAGAAGTTTGTAACATACTATTTCCTTGATTAGTTACTGCAAAAGCAATTATAAATAAAATAACAACTGTGCTAAGTGCTATTAAATAAGAATATATTTTTTGTTTATTAAATACAATGAACATTTTTTTCTCCTTGTTTTCATTTTATTATTAAAATATATGCTTGATTATTTTGCTTTATGCAAAACTTGCAATTTAACATTTTTAAGCGTATCAGTATGGTTATATTTTAAAAATATCATCAATATCTATTAGATTGCATATTTTGTCACATTTTGTGTTTTTTTGCATAACATATATTAAATAATTTAAGAAAGGAAGAATAATGTTATGGAATATGAAAAATGTGTATGTCCAGTTACTAATGTGGACGGTGTTTTAGCAACAGGTAAGCAATTTGACCTTGATATAACTTTACCAGAAGACAATCGTACTGTAATTTATGGTATTGTAAAAGATTGTTATCAAGATCCTGTTAAAGAGGCAGTTGTAAAATTAGTAGAAGTAGTTTGTGAATGTGGTGAAGAAAAAAGATTACCTGTTTCTCATACTTTTACTGATAAAAATGGAGAATTCGTTTTTGGTCCTCTATGTGCTAACAAACTTTACGAAATCGAAATTTGGGTTGATAGAGTAAAACATTGTAAAGTATGTGTTTGTGGAAAACATGAAGGCAAATGTTTAAAAGGTGTCGAATTAGAATGCCCACCATGTAAAGACTGTCAAAAGCATGATGATAAACCTTGTGATAAGCCTTGCGATAAACCTTGTAAATAAGGATAAGAATAGAAAAATCTTTGATTTTTACTATACAGTAAAAAGTCTAAGCAGATGCTTAGACTTTTTTAATATTTTAAAGAATTCCCATTCTTCTAGCAAATTGTTTTCCTTTTTTCATCATTTTTTTCTTTCCTTGGTCCATTGATTCAGCATATATCATAGCAATTCCTGCTGTAACAATTCCGCCAATTAACATACCTTTCATGAATTTCATATGGCTTCCTCCTTTATATTTAAGTATTGTTCTTGTTATTAGTATGGCTACTTTTTTCTTTTATATACATTTTGTACCAGGAATATATTTCATAACTGGCAATAATTAGCAGAAAAATTCCAAATAATTTTTTTAGTAATTTTACATTCATATATGCACTAATATTTGCACTAATAGTAGCACCTATTATTCCAAAAATAACAATTGGAATTGCTACTTTCCACTCTATATTTTTGTTTTTTATGCTTATAATTATTGCACTAATTGCAGTTGGAATAAAAAATACTAAATTTGTAGCTTGCGCTACATGTTGGTCTAAATTCATAAAAATGGAAAGAAGAAGGATCAAGATAGTTCCTCCTCCCATTCCCATTCCGACTAACAATTCCAGAAATAAAACCTATTATTAATTCATACATGTAACTTTTCCACTTTCCTATTTTATTATCATGTTCATTCCTGCATAAACAAGAAATGCAGCAAAAGCAATTTTTAAATATTTATCTGAAAAACGGTTTAAAAATTTGGATCCGAGCATCCCACCTATTATTCCCCCAATTGCACATCTTATTCCTATATTCCAATTAATAAAATTGTTTTGCCCATAGAATATTGAAGTAACACACACCATTGGTAAAACACAGAATAACGATGTAGCCCTTGCTTTTTTAGGCTCAACATCTAAAGTATATAATAACGCAGGAACAATAATTAAACCTCCACCTGCTGTAAATAAACCACTAATTAATCCAGCTAGAAAACCTATTAAAAATTTTTTAATCATTTATATTACCTTCTGTAATTAGTGTTCCTCATTTATGTAATAATATTCAAATTTTATTTTTTTACTTATTTTTTATCATTATTGATTTGGTTGGATTTATCAGTTGTTACTTCTTTTAATGCTAATGCTATTCTTCTTTCTGCCAATTCTGTTAAAATCATATCACATTTTAGCATTTCAGAAATAACATTTCTTTTTAAATCTTCCTCTTTTATATTATCAGCTACATCTAAAAACCTTTGCAATTGTCTTAAATATCCCTTATTTTTTTCTTTCCAATCCCTTTTACTAGGTGCATCTTCTTTTGTAAAAAATATTTTAAAATTCATTTTACACACCTCTTTCTTGTTTACTCCTACATAACTTTTTATTACTTTTATAGTTATGTTATCTTCTTAATGTGTAATTTTAATATATCTAATGATAAAATACAAGTGTGTGACAAAATACGACAATATTCGTCACTAGTAATTCCTTATAGAAAGGTTGAAGTCCATGATAAAAATAAAATTATCCGATTTACTTGGTAAGCATAAAATGACGCAAAAATCTCTTGCTAATATCACTCATATTCGCCCTGCTACTATCTCAAAGATGTATTATGAAGAGACTAAAAGAGTAGATATTGATCAATTAAATAGAATTTGCCATGCATTTAATTGTGAGATTTCTGATTTATTAGAATATATACCAGATGAAAAATACAAATAAATTTATTTTTCAATATTAATTTATAGGTTAATAATATTATAACAAAAAACACTAGTATTGACTAGTGTTTTTTTGCTATTTTTTATAATTTTTATAATTATTTTATTATATTATCGTAAATTATTTGTATATTGATATTTTTTCTTTATTTTTTTTGAATTTTGCTTATAATTTCTTCTAAGGAATCAATTAAAAAATCAACATCTTCTTTTGTATTGTCCCTTCCAAAAGTAACTCTTAATGTTCCTTCTGTAAGTTCTGGATCTAATCCAATTGCAGTTAAAACATGTGATGGACTTGTAGACCCTGTACTACAAGCAGAACCAGCAGATGCACAAATTCCTTTTTCATCTAATGCTAATAATAACTCTTGCGCATTTACTTTAGGAAAAGATATATTTGCATTTCCTGGTAATCTAAGTTTTTTATCTCCATTAAGTTTTGTATTTGGAATTCTTTTTTGTATTTCAGAAATGTAATAATCTCTAAGTTCTAATAATTTCTGATTATAGTTATCATAATCCTTATATATCTCTTCAATTGCTTCTCCCAGTCCTACAATTTCAGCCACATTTTCTGTTCCTGCTCTTTTATCACTTTCTTGGTGCCCACCATCTTGAATTTTCTCAAATTCTACACCTTCTCTTGCATATAACGCACCTATTCCTTTTGGAGCATAAAATTTGTGTCCTGACATAGATAGTAAATCAATATTTAATGAATTTACATCTATTTTTACATTGCCAACTGCCTGCACACTATCAGTATGAAATAAAATTTTATTTTTATGTGCTATATCTCCAATTATTTCAATTGGTTCAATTGTACCAATTTCATTATTTGCAAACATTATAGAAATTAAAATAGTAGTTGGTTTTATACTATTTATAAGCTGATCTATTTTAATAATACCATTTTCATCTACATCTAAATAAGTTACTTCAAATCCTTGTTTTTCTAGTGTTTTACATGTATTTAGTACTGCATGATGTTCTATTTTGCTTGTAATAATATGTTTTCCTTTTGATTGATTTGCATAGGCGACACCTTTAATTGCTAAATTATCGCTTTCACTTCCACAAGATGTGAAATATATTTCATGTGGTTTTGCACATATAGCATTAGCTACCTTTTTTCTAGCCTCATTAATAGCTTTTTTTGATTGTCTTCCAATTGTATATAAAGCTGATGCATTGCCATATTCATAAGTTAAATACGGTAACATAGCTTTTAATACATTTTCGCCTATTGGTGTGGTTGCTGCATGGTCAAAATATCTAACTTTCATAATTTTCACATTCCTATCTTTATAAATAAAGTAATTATCTACAATATTTTTATTTATTTTGAATTGATTTTTATTTGCAGTTTTTCTATTCTACAATTAAACTATTTTATTCTATATTATATGTGTTTTTTTTATTTTTATTGATTAAATTTTTGTACAAAAAAATAGAATGTAATTTTTTTGTTACATCCTATTTTATTTTTTTTCTGAATTTTGTTGACTCCACCTCATTAATCTAACATTTTTATATGTATCTAATATTTCTGAATATTTACGGTATTCATCTTCCCATACTATTGAAGGAATCTTTTCGTATGCACCAAATACTTTTTCTGCTTCTGATAGAAAAATGATTTGCTCTTGTGGACTCATTATTTTATATGTTTTTGAAAACTTATATAATTTATCTAATATTTGATTTGCTTGGATAAATCCCCAAAAATCTTTAACTTTTATACCTGCCATGCGTATTTGTAAAATTGCTGTCGCTACTAGTGCAAATATAACAAAGATGAGGATAAATATAATGGTTATAAATTCCATTGGCTTGCTCCTTTGTATAAACTAATTACATTATAGCATGCTTATTTTTTTTGTGCAACTTTTGAATAAAAAAATAAATACTTTTATATTAAACTTAAAAAAGTGGCCTTATCACATGTGCCTTTTGCTTTGCAAATATAAATACCCAAGAAAACTTAACCCTGTTGTATAGTAAAAATCTTTGATTTTTATTATATAATAAAGACCGCCGGAATACCGGCGGCCTCTTGAGCTTGAGGAATTTTACTTTACGGTTTGATTGTTCGGTTCGCAACAAGTTATTAGTTGCTACTTGAACCCACTAGGGAACCTGTTCCGGTTCATTTCGAGATCGCTCTCCTTTTGGGCGGTGTACCCGCCAGCTTTGGGCGCCGGGCCTTGACCCAGCGGTGTCGGATGTTTTTCACACGTTTTGGTGAAAAAATCTTATTCACTACAGGAACCCGCTTGTGTACCGAGCCGTCATACATCATTCCTCCTCATATAATTTTTTAGCCTCCCTATTGGGAAACTGTATTTATATTATACTCCTATTTTTATAATTTGTCAACCATTTTTTAATTTTATGTTTACTGATGCTACTCTACTATTAATTTGCCTTCATTTGAAAGTATTTTTGACTTTTTACGTGGCTTTATATTACCATTTAAAATTTCTTCTGCTATTTTATCTTCTAGTATATTTTGAATAGCTCTTTTTAAAGGTCTTGCACCATAGTTGGTATCTACTCCATTTTTAGCAATTAATTCTTTTACACTTTCATCTATTTCTACTTTTATATCTTGGCTTTTTAATCGTGCTTCTACTTGATTTATCATTATATTAATGATTTGCTTAATATCATCATCTGTCAATTTATGGAATACTATAATTTCATCAATACGATTAATAAATTCTGGTCTGAATTGTTTTTTTAGTTCTCCCATAACATCTTTTTTAATATTTTCGTATTCTTTTTGAGCCTCTTCTTTTTGATTTGTGCTCATTGTAAATCCTAATGTATTTTTATCTGTAATCATTTTTGCTCCAATATTAGAAGTCATAATAATTACTGTATTTTTAAAGTTAACTGTTCTGCCTTGACTGTCTGTTAATCTTCCGTCATCTAAAATTTGAAGTAGCATGTTCATAACATCTGGATGTGCTTTTTCTATTTCATCAAATAATATTACAGAGTATGGCTTTCTTCTAATTTTTTCAGTTAATTGTCCACCTTCATCAAATCCAACATATCCTGGAGGTGAGCCTATTAATTTTGCAATAGAATGCGATTCCATATATTCTGACATATCTACACGAATCATTGCATCTTCATTTCCAAATAAACTTTCTGCCAATGCCTTTGAAAGTTCTGTTTTTCCTACACCTGTTGGTCCTAAGAATAAAAATGAACCAATTGGGCGATTAGGATCTTTTAGTCCTACTCTACCTCTTCTAATAGCTTTTGCTACTGCTTCTACTGCTTCATTTTGTCCAATAACTCTTTCATGCAAAGTTTGTTCTAGATTTTTCAACTTTTCATTTTCACTTTGTGTTAATTTTTGTACTGGTACTCCTGTCCAACTAGCTACTACTTCAGCTATGTCTTCTTCTGTTAAAGTAGTTACACTTTTGGTATTCTTGTTTTGCCATTTTTCCTTTTCTTTAGCTAATTTTTCTTTTTCTTCTCTTTCTGCATCTCTAAGTGCAGCTGCCTTTTCAAAGTCTTGCGACCTAATAGCTTCTTCTTTTTCTTTATCTAATTCTGCAATTTTATCTTCTAGTTTTTTTAATGAATCTGGTTGCGTATATGTTCTCATTTTTACTCTAGATGCTGCTTCATCTACTAAATCAATGGCTTTGTCTGGTAAAAATCTATCATTTATATATCTGGTTGATAATTCTATTGCAGATTTTATTGCCTCATCAGTAATTTTTACATTATGATGTGCTTCATATTTATCACGTATTCCTTTTAAAATTTGAATAGTTTCTTCTGATGTAGGCTCTCCTACATTTACAGGGCTAAACCTTCTTTCTAGCGCACTGTCTTTTTCAATATATTTACGGTATTCATTTAAAGTAGTAGCACCTATAACTTGAACTTCTCCTCTTGCTAGTAGTGGTTTTAATATATTTGCTGCATCAACTGCACCTTCTGCAGAACCTGCACCAACAATTGTATGAACTTCATCTATGAATAATATTACATCTCCTACTTTTTTAACTTCTTCTAAACATTTCTTTATTCTTTCCTCAAAATCGCCACGATACTTTGCTCCTGCTACCATGCTTGCTATATCTAAGCTTACCAATCTTTTATTTTTTAACATTTCAGGTACATTTTCTGTTACTATTTTTTCAGCTAATCCTTCTACTACTGCTGTTTTACCAACTCCTGGTTCGCCTATTAAACATGGATTGTTTTTAGTTCTTCTTGATAAAATTTGAATAACTCTTTCTATTTCATTTTTTCTTCCTATAACTGGGTCTAATTTTCCTTCTGCAGCACGTTTTGTTAAGTCTGTACCAAATTGATTTAATGTTGGTGTTTGATTGTAACTACCACGTGGTTTATTTGCAGTTTGCTTGTCATTTGAGCCCGTGTTATCGTCTTCATTTATCACTTTTATAATTTCATTATATAGTTTCTGAGGATTAACATTTAAATCCATCATAATTCTAACAGCAACACTATCACCTTCACGCATTATACCAATTAGTAGGTGTTCTGTTCCTATAAATTCTGAACCTAGTTTTCTTGCTTCTATAAATGCGTTTTCAATAACTCTTTTACTTCTAGGTGTAAATCCAATATCAGAAACATCTTCTATTTCGTCTCCTCTACCTATTAAGGTGTCTATCTCTTCTGCAACTTTGTCGGGCGTAATATCTTGTAATTCTAATACTTTACTAGCAACACCTGTGCCTTCTTTAATTAATCCATATAAAATATGCTCTGTTCCTATATAGTTATGTCCGAATTCAGCTGCTAATTGTGCCGCTAGTTCTAATGCTTTTTCGCTACTTCCTGTAAATTTATACATCATTTTTATTTACACTTCCTTTCATTTTATCAGTTAGGTGACATATTATTCATTAATTATTTTTTTTACAACTTCTGGCCTTTTAATTTCCATTTCATATCCGTCTAATTGCTTTCCTACATATTTTTGCAAATTTGCTGGTTGATTATATAAATATAGTTTTGATATTTTACTGTCATTTAATTCTTTTATTATACCTAAATCTGTACCTAATTTAACATAGGAAAGTAGTTTTTTACATTCTTCTGAGGAAAGTTTAGTAGCATATGATAAAGTTCCATATGCACGATATACTCTATCTTCTAAATCAATTGAATTTTTAGCTAAATATTTTCTTGCCATTCTTTCCTGTTCAATTATTTTTTCTGTTATAACATTTAGGTTTTTGATAATATCATTTTCTGTAATTCCTAAGGATTGTTTATTAGAAATTTGATAAATATCGCCTTGGCTTTGTGTGCCTTCTCCATAAATTCCTCTAATATTCATAGCAAATCCATTAACTATATTAAGTATTTTACTAATGTTACTTGTCATCGTTAATGCTGGTAAATGTACCATTACTGATGCTTTCATTGCTGTTCCAACATTAGTTGGGCAAGAGGTTAAATAGCCATATTTTTCATGACAAGCATAATGTAAAATATTATCCAATTTTTCATCTATTTCAATTGCTAAGTTTTTCAAATTTTCTAATTCTAATCCTGAACTGAAAACCTGAATGTGTAAATGGTCTTCCTCATTTACCATTATGCAGATATTTTCTTCGTCATTAATAACAATTGCTCCTACTTTAGATTTATTCATAGCAAACTCAGGGCTAATAACATGTTTTTCTACTAAGCTTACTTTTGTAATATCATCTAAATCATTTAAATCAATAAATTTAAGTCCATAGCCAATACTTGGTGTAATTTCTTTTACCTTTTCTAATACTTGTTTTGCTTGTTCCTTTGAAAATTTAGTAGGAAACGGAATATCTTTTAGGTTTCTAGCAAATCTAATTCTAGAACTTATTACTACATCTGAATCTTTTCCATTTTGTAAATACCAATTTTGCATTATTTTTCCTCCTTCTGTATTTAAAATTTATAATAAATTGTTTATTTTTCTATTTTTTTAATTTCGTCTCTAATTTTAGCAGCATCTTCATAACGCTCTTCTTTAATTGCTAATTTTAAGTCCTCATTTAATTTTTCTATTTTATCTTTTTTCTGTGCTAATTTATTCTCTTTTGTTTTATTTTCTTTACTGTGTACTTTTTGAACATCTTCTTTAACTTGATTTTTATCACTTGTAGATAGTTTACTTCTTCTTCCTACATGTGTATTTGAGCCATGTATATTTTTTAATGCTGAATCTAAAATATTTGAAAATGTATCATAACAATGACTACATCCTAATTTACCATTATCTACAAATTCATCATATGTCATATTACAGTTATTACACTGTAATACATTTGTTTTTGTAAAACTTGGTAAAAAGTCAGTATCTGCTGCTACATTTAAAAAATCTCCTAAAAAGTTAGAAAAACTAATTGGTATATTAAAATCTAAACTTTCTAGACCTAAACTTTTAGCACATTTATCGCAAAGTGCCATTTCTTTCTTTACCCCATTAATTACTTGGGTATAATGAAAATTTACTTCATTTTTTCCACAATTTTGACATAACATAAAAATCTACCTCCTTTTTTTAATGTTTGCCTTCATTTTTATATATTTTTTACTCATCTACTACTAGATTGATTAACATGTTCTTAAAAATATTAGCTCTTAGGCTATCTCTAATTTCTTGTGGTACTGTTAATACATTATCACTTGTTGCTACTTTTAATAGTTTTGCCTCTGTTTTAGAAATTATGCCTTCTGATAAAAAATTACTAATAAAAATATCTACTTCCTGTGCTGTAATTTTACTTTCTATACTACTAATTGCATGCATTAAATAATTACTTTTAGTAATATTTATTTTTGTAATTCTTATATGACCTCCACCACCTCTTTTACTTTCTACATAATATCCTTGCGAAGGTTTAAATCTTGTTGCAATAACATAATTTATTTGTGATGGTACACAATTAAAATATTGTGCTAAATCATTTCTTTGAATTTCAATAGAATCCTCATCATTTGAAAACATTTCTTTTATAAAATCTTCTATAACATCAGATATTCTCATATTTGCTCACTTCTTTCTATATCTATGTATTTGTTATTTAGACTTTGACTTTCTTTGACCTATGATTATATTATACTCTCTTTATTTTAAATATCAAATAATAAATTTTTTATTATATATTTGTTATTTAATATTTATCTCTATTTTTCTTTGTTTTTCTCTTTATATCTCATTTAATCTAAATTTATTACTTATTTTCTATTTCTTGACTTAATGTTTCCCTATTTCTATTTTCCCCATACATTATTGGTAAAAATCTGCTAATTATTTTGTATGCTAAAATTGACAATATTATTGAAACAATTGCCATAATTAATGATAACGAAATTTGATAAAATATATTTCCCTGTTTTAAATATGTACTAATTATTCCTAACTTACTTTGAAATACTACAAGTGGCATTTTGTGCAACACTAAAATTGGTATTGTATGCTTTCCTATATATGAAAGTACAGAACACTTTTTAATTAAAGAAAATAGATAACAATATCCTATAGTTGTTAAGGTAGCTGATGTAATAAAAATTATATAGCTATCTTTATAATCATTATTCATACAACTAATACGTCCATTAAATAGATGTATGATAAAGCCGATTGCAAGCATAATAATTCCTAATGCAAATCTTACTTTATTAGAACTTACATTAATCTGCTTTAATTGATGTCCTAAAAAGTAAAAATATAACATTACTAATGCTGTTTCAAATCCAAATGGATATGCTATATTAAAGTATTTATAAACAATACCCCCAATAATCAAGAAAAATAATGCTAATACTGCACTTTTATATTTGAAATTTTTAGTTTTGTCATAAGCAAATTTTGCAATTACCACTACTATAAAGTAGCATGGTAGAAACCATAGTGGTGAATTTTGAGAAAGTGTATTACCATGTCCGCTTCCATAAAACACAGTACATATTGAACCAATTATATTATTAGATATACTATTTTTTGAATTTAAATTTTCTTGTATTTCTCCACCAAATAAGTAGTATGGAATTAGAGATAGAATGGCAAAAACAAAATATGGAATTAAAATTCTTTTTGCTTTTCTCTTTATATATGTACTCATTTTTTCTTCTTTTTTCTCATTAAATAAGTACCCCGATATTAAGAAAAATAGAGGCACATAAAAAGAAGACAAGTACCTTGATACTTCTTTAAGTCCATTAGAGTACCCTATAGCATGTCCAAATACAATTAAAAATATTGCAAATCCTCTTAATATATTAATCCACTCAATTTGTTTGTTTTTTTCCATTTCATACACCAAATTTATTATACTTTTTAGTGATTATGTTGTCAATTATTTTTACTTGTCTTCTGTCACAAAATTGTTTATTAAAGTAAATCTCAATACTTTATCTACTTTTATCTTCCTTATCTGAAATAAATGGTTGATATAATTTTTTTAATTGCTCATCAGTGATTTTTATTACTTTACCCCCTTTTGGGTTGATTTCTTCATCACCATATACTACCCAAATAATACCCTTAACTTCTTTTCTAGGCATATCAGATTTTCCATCTGTAAATATTATTTTATTTCGCACTTTTCTTGAAAAAGCTTCAACCGCTACATTAAAGTCTGTTCCTCCACCTATTGGAAAGCTCATATTATCAATATCTTCTGGTTTTTTAAGGTCTGTAAATCCATGGAACTCTTTATTAAAACATCCAACTTTAACTTTTGAAGCATTTAAGATATTTTTACATTCTCTTAAGAAATTTTTTAGCAGTTCTTCACTTACTGAGGCACTTGTATCTAGTACAATCTCTGTTTCTGGTATAAAAGTTTGTTCCAATTTATATTTAAAATAACCATTTCTCATTCTAGCATTTTTTCTTGTATAATCTTCATTATATTTTATTGCTTGCCTTAAAGATTTTCTCCAGTCAATTAATGGAGTAGCTATTCCTATATCAAATAATGTTTTTCCTTCTCTTTGTATTTCATCTCCCGCTTCATGTGATGATTTTTTTGCTAATTCTTTGCTTAATTCCTGCAATTGTTTTCTTCTCTCTATTTTATTTTGTTTAAAAGTTTCTCGTTCGCCCTGTTTAACAAGTTCAGATTTTTCTTTTTCTGCATTTTTTGTTTCTTCTTGTTTTTCTTGAGAGTTCTGTTCTCCTTGACTTTTTTCTTGTTCTTCTTTTTTTTCCGGTTTTTGTTGTTCTTGTTGTTCTTCTTTTACTTTTTCTATTTTCCTTCCCCATAAACTATGTGTATCATGTCCACTGTCCGTTTCTTCTTGTTCACTTTCCGTTTCTTGTTGTTCACTTTCAGGGTTCTGTTTTCCTTGACTCCCTTGATTACTTTGATTTCCTTGATTATTTTGTTGTTCTTGTTTTTCCTTTTCCTCTTTTAATAATTTATTATACATTTCCTCGGCATCATAGTTTATGGCTTCTGGAATATCTACTCCACCCTCAACTATGTCTAGTCCATCACTTTTTAAGAGAGCATTTATAACTGCATCAGTTGCAGTATTCCATAATTTGGCATTTTTTCCTTCTCCTCTATACATATGTTTAAAGGCTACATGACATACTTCATGTGCTAAAACAAATATTTGCTCATTTTCTGATAAACTATATAAAAATTTAGGATTATATATAACTACTTTTCCATTTGTTGCTGCTGTATTTATGTTAAAAACTCTTTTCCCATTTTTCCCTTCTGCCACTATTTCAGAACCTTCTTGGAATTCAAGATTTGAAATAGTACTTCCAAATGTTGGGTACTTTATTAAAAGTTTTCTTTTTAGGCTATCTATATTTATAATCATAAATCCCCCTTTGTTTTATCATCTTCTTTGGTATCTTCTTTTGATAAATATTTTTTATATGTTCCAAATATTTTCTTAAATGCTGATATTCCACTAGCTGTTGTACCTTTTGCCTCA
>CANRPQ010000004.1 GCA_947632525.1 uncultured Clostridia bacterium | reverse complement strand
TGTAAATGTGAGACTTGTAGTGTAGATGGCGGGCATTATCATTTAAGTCGTTCTTACAAAAATAGTCCAGAAGAAGATTATATTGAATTAAGTGAAGTGGAAGAAGATAATAAATAAAAAATAATTAACAAAAGAAGAGCAAAATAATTCTGTAATATATAATTATTATTATTTTGCTTTTTTGATAATAAGAGACAAACTTCGACAAATTTTGCAAAGTAATAATGATATTATTTTTAAGGGGGATAATATGAGTAATAAGGAAGTGGGAATATATCTAATAAATAAAAGCAGATATAAGGAGTATGAATCAAATGATGATATTATTAAAGTTTTAGAAAATATAATTAAGACAAAAGGATATAATAAAGTTGAAATAGAAAAAGATAAAATTGATAATTATAAAATAATATTATATAATCATATTTCTTATTCTAAAGATACTTGGAGTAATTTTTGGATGTGTAAAGAAAATAGTCAAACGCAAGTAGGAGAATCATCAGCTAATAACTATATAGCATTTATATATTCAAAAAATAATATTTTTTGTGTTACTACTAATAAAGCATATAATGATATAAATAAATATATAGTATATTTTTATGGGGTATATATAATGTCTTATTTTATAAAAGATGAAGATAAAATAAGAAGTGCTACTTATAATAATATTATGAGTAATTTTTTAGGAGGTAGCGAATATTTAGGAGAGGAATATCAAACTACTGTAGACAAATATTGGGATAGAATAAATACTAATTTAATGGCAGAATTAGATAAAGAAAGATTATATAAGGAATTGAAACTGGAGAATAAAAGAAAAATTTCCAAAGTAAGATGTGATGCAAAGGATAATTTTACAATTTGTAGCAAAATAGATATAAATCAACTTGTAAAGATTGTAAAAAAATTGGATGAAATTTCTACAGATGAACTAATAGACAAATTTAATACAATAGAAAAAGTAAAAAATGAAGATGAAATAAAAAGTTTAAACAGAAGTTTACTTGAAAAGATATATAATGATTATAAAAACGAACAATTAGATATATGTATTGTATATAAAGATATTGAAAAGTTTTTTTCAAGCATGTTATATATTTTTATGTATGAAGGTAATAACGAATATCAAATTGATACAATTCCTACAAATAAAGATTTAAAAGAATTATTTTCTAAAGTAAATATAAATTCGTTAAAAGATATGGAAAAAATTAATAAAATACAATTAATATGTAAAGATTCAGAAGATAAAGTTATTTTATCGGATGATTTATTAAATTTTTTTAATATAGCTATTGAAATAAATAATGAGAATTATTTATTTCAAAATAATATGTGGTATAAATTAACAGATAACTATATTTCAAATTTAGATGAAATATTTAAAATAATTAAAACTAGTTTTGTAGAGCAAGATATTCATTTTAAAAATTGGACAAATGGAACAGAAGGAGATTATATAGATTTATATGACAATGAAGAAAATTTCTATAAAATCCATCCAAAACTAGAGGATGGTGTAGAAATATGCGATTTGATGTACATTGATAGAAAAAACGAAATAATAAAAATGTTATTTTTGAAGGATGGATTTGGCGCTAATACAAGAGATTTAGCAATACAAGCAACTATGGGTGTCAAGAGATTACTCTCAATATTAAAAGATGATATAAGATTAAAACTTTTTTTTGAAAAATATATAGAACCAAAGAATAAAAACTATAAATATGTTCAATTTAAGGAAGATATAAATGCTTTTTGTAAAAATGCAGTAATTGTATATAGATTGCCTAAACATAGTAATGAATCATCTAATATAGGTAAACAAAGTATTGTATTTGCAAAAAATGAAATAGAAACATTAGCAAAATGTAAATTTACAATAAAGCAATTATAAGAAAGAAGTGGGTAAAATGAAAGAATATAAAAAATTTCGAAATACCCACTTTATTTTTATAAATTAAGACTTCATTATAGTAGTAATTATTTGCACTCCATCACAAAACCCATTCCTATAATACTTCTCATTCCAATAAGAAATATAATCGATAAAATTTTCATCAAGCTGTTCCAATTGTTTCTTAACATACTTCTTATTCTGCTCAGGAACATTCTTCAAAATCTTTTCAGAAATTTCATCAAAATAAATCCAATGTTTTTTATCTTCTGCACAAGTTAAAGCGCCAATTTCATCCTCTCTAAAATCTAACCAATCTTTCAAAATATCATCATTAACTTCTCTTAAATTACTCATAAAATAACCTCCATAAAATTAAAATTTTGTTAAATAAAAATTTGCTACAAGAGTTACAAATCCACAAACATCCATGTACTACTACTTGGGAAAAAGTTGGGAAAAAACTTCTCAAAAAATGCCCTAAAAATGCACAAATGTTCTATAACTAAAAACTCCTGTAAGTATTAAAATACCAACAAAAACTCTAATTTTCACAAAAGCTCAAAAAACCGTAAACCGTCGCTCATAACCCGAAGGTCGTAAGTTCTAATTTTACACTTACTGCAACCACATTACAGCTGTACTTAAAATCATCACTCCATTTTTAGAAAAAAGCATCTATTCGATAAAAACGTCTTTAAAAAATTCTTCTTATAGCACTTGCAAAACTTTAACGGCTAATTTTTTGCTACAATTTTTGACAAAATTTAAAAGCATTAATCATAGCTAGAAAAAAATTGACTTAAGTACGCAAATTTTAGTAAAGTTAGTATTCAAATAATTAGTATATTATGATATATTTATAAAAGAAAACTAGATTATAAATTTTTAAGGAGAACAAAAATATGTCTGAATCATGGGATATATATGATATTAACAAAAAGAAAATAGGAAGAACAGCAGAAAGGGATGTGTATCAATTCAGAGAAGGAGAATATCACATTGTAGTAACAGGAATTATAATGAACTCTAAAAATGAAATTTTAATAAGTAAAAGAGCAAAACACAAGAAATTTGGGCTAATGTGGGAATGCAATGGAGGTTCAATTTTAGCAGGTGAAACAAGCTTAGAAGGAGTGATTAGAGAATTAAAGGAAGAATTAGGTATTGAATTTTCGAAAAAAGAAGCCATATTCTTACAAGAAATACGAAGAGATAAAATACCTCCAGATTTTAAAGATTTATGGCTGTTTAGAAGAGATATTGATAAAGAAGAAATAACTTTTCCAGATGGAGAATCAATTGATGCAAAATGGGTTACTATAGAGAAGTTTATGGAAATGTATGAAAATAAAGAAATTATTCCAACAATAGATTTTGGAATAGAGGAGTACCACAAAGCATTGAACTTAAAACAAATAGAATCATATAACTATATTGGAAATATAGTTCAAGTAAAAATAGATAGGCCACTAAATAGTAAGCATCCAAAATATGGCTTTGTATATCCAGTAAATTACGGCTTCGTACCAAATACAATTAGTGGCGATGGAGAAGAGTTAGATTGTTATATCTTAGGAATTGATAAAGCTATAGAAAATTTTGAAGGAAAGTGTATAGCAGTAATACATAGAACCAATGACAATGATGATAAATTAATTGTTGTACCAGAAGGGAAAAATTATACTGATGAAGAAATAAAAAAATTGACTTATTTCCAAGAACAATATTTTGAAAGTGAGATTATAAGATGAATAATTTAAAAAAAGAAAAATCATGTGGATGTATTATTATAGAACAAGATAAAGTACTTTTAATTCAACAAATAGATGGAGGTTGGGGATTTCCAAAAGGACATATAGAAATTGGTGAAACAGAAATAGGAACAGCACTAAGAGAAGTAAAGGAAGAAACAAATTTAGATGTAGAAATAGATGAAAATAAAAGATATACAATGGAATATTTTACAGATAAAGGTACACTTAAGCAAGTTGTTTTATTTATTGCTAAAAAAATAAATGGAAATGAAAAATATCAAGAAAGTGAAATAAAATCAATGAAATGGATGACATTTGATGATGCAATAAAAACAATTAATTATGATAACACAAGAGATTTATTTAAGAAAGTTTTAAAAGATGAAAATTTGTGAAAGTGTTAATAATAATGCAACAATTATAATTAAAAAGAATAAAAGATTTGGAATTGAAGTTATAAGAATCCAAATAGCTATACATAAATAATTCAACACAAAATTCAAATATTTTAAAGGAGCAAAGATGCAAGGAAAAAGTACGGAAGCTATATATTTACAAGAAGAAAAACTGAAAAATCTATATGAGCAATCTCTAAAAGAATTGGAATCCATAGGAATAAATATGGAAGATAAACAACAAATAGGCAACATAGATATTAGAATTTCTAAACGAAAAAATAAAAGATATGGATGTTGCAAACAAGAAAATCCAGACAAAAAATATAAAATTGTTCAAAAAAAGGGATTTCACAAAAGTATAAAATATGAAAAATTTAATGAACATCATATTGAAATAAGCAATTGGGTGATGCAACTTAATGACGAGATAATTAAAAACACAATCATACATGAATTAATTCACTGTATTCCATTTTGCAATAACCATGGAAAAGAGTTCAAGAAATATGCGGATTACATCAATAATAAGTTAGGATATAACATTACGACAAAAGGAAATGTAAAATCAGATTTTGAAAATAGTAACTTGGAATATACTGAAATTAATGACTATAAGTATAAAATTATTTGTAACAATTGCGGGCAGATAATTTATAGAAAAAGATTTAATTCGAATTTAATAAAAAGGTATAGATGTGGTAAATGTGGCGGAAATTTAAAATTAGTAAAGTAGCAATAGAGAAAAATAGCAGTGGTATAAAATCCATTGCTATTTTATACAAAATGTATAAGTGGAAGAAAGATAAGAAAGTTAGAAAAAACTTTAGAATTATCTTTCTTTTTAGAAGTTAACATAATTATACCACATACTTAATGTCGAAGTCTGTTGAAACTAGTCGAATAAATAAAAAAATTTGAAAAAATTTCCAAAATTTAACAAAAACACTTGAAAAAATTGTAAAAAACATATATTATTATGGCACACCACTAGATAATTTAAAATTTTAAATATTCAAATTAAGTGATTTCAAACAAAATTAAATCCAAAATTCATAAAATCTCATCACAAATAAAATTTAAATTCAATATTCTAAAATTCTAAAACACAATTTAAATCAAATATCAAAAATCCAAAAAATTAAATAAAAGGAGATTTAGCAAATGTTATCAATTACAAAAAGTATGGCTCTACACGGATTAGAAGGCTTTTTAATTGATGTGCAAGTAGATGTTTCAACAGGTTTGCCATCATGGGATATAGTAGGGCTTCCAGATGTAAGTGTAAAAGAGTCAAAAGAAAGGGTAAGAACAGCAATTAAAAACTCTGAATACGAACTACCAAGTAGAAAAATTGTAGTAAACTTAGCACCAGCAGATATAAAAAAAGAAGGGTCAATATTTGACTTACCTATTGCAGTTGGAATTCTAATAAACTTAAATATAATCCATTACCAAATAACCGAAAATACACTAATGATAGGAGAATTATCATTAAATGGAAATTTAAATTCAATTAATGGGGCATTACCAATTTGCATAGAAGCTAAAAAACAAGGAATAAAGAAAGTAATACTTCCAAAAGCAAATGCAAAAGAAGCGGCTATTATTGATGGAATAGAAATTTTAGGAGCCCATAATTTAAAAGAAGTAGTAGATTACCTAAATGGAGATTATCAAATTCAAAGTTATAATATAAGTTGGGAAGAAAATATATCAAAAAATATACAAAATCAATTAGACTTTTCTGAAGTAAAAGGACAAGAAAGTGTTAAAAGAGCACTTGAAGTAGCCGCAGCTGGTGGTCACAATTGCTTATTAATTCGGAAGCCCAGGATCACGGAAAAACTATGTTAGCAAGACGAATACCATCTATTTTACCAGACTTAACTTTTGAAGAGTCATTAGAAATTACTAAAATTCATAGCATCGCAGGTATACTAAAATCAGACATTCCAATAATTACACAAAGACCATTTCGTTCACCACATCATACTATATCTGCAACTTCACTAGTAGGAGGAGGCAGAATTCCAAAGCCAGGAGAGATTAGCTTAGCTCATTATGGCGTTTTATTCTTAGATGAACTTCCTGAATTTAATCAACATACATTAGAAGTATTACGTGGACCATTAGAAGATAGAACTGTTACTATAAGTAGGGTAAATGCAAGTTTTACATATCCATGTGAATTCATGTTTGTAGCATCAATGAATCCCTGCCCATGCGGATATTATGGGTCAGCAGACAAAGAATGTACATGCTCACCACAAGCAATTAATAAATATATGGGAAGAATTAGTGGTCCATTATTAGATAGAATTGATATTCAAATTGAAGTAAGTGCTGTAAAATATAAAAAACTAGAAAATGATGAAATACCAGAAAACTCAGAGACTATTAAAAATAGAGTAAATAGAGCTAGATTTATTCAAAGAGAAAGGTATAAGCAAGAAAACATTTGGTCAAATGCTAGTTTAACTCCTAAACAAATAACCAAATATTGCAAACTAGATAAGAACAGTAAGAAATTACTTGAGACTGCATTTGAAAAACTAGGACTAAGTGCTAGGGCTTATGGAAGAATTTTAAAAGTAGCAAGAACTATTGCTGATTTGTCTGAATCAGAAGACATACAAAAAAATCATATTGCAGAAGCAATTCAATATAGAAGTTTAGATAAAAAATACTTCAGAAATTAATTTTAAACACATATTAAACAAATATAAAAGGAGCAATAAATGATTGAGATAAAAAAGTCAGATAAAATATATCCTAAAAGACTACTAGAAATACAAAATCCACCAGAAAAGCTATATGTAGAAGGAAATGTAGACCTATTAAATAGCAATTGTATAGCAATTGTAGGAGCAAGAAAATTTACAAAATATGGAGAAAAGTGTACAATTAAATTTGCAGGGCAACTATCTAAAAAAGGAATATGTATTGTAAGTGGATTAGCGTCAGGAATAGACACTATTGCACATATCAATTCTATGAAAGAAAAAGGCAGAACTATAGCGGTATTAGGAAGTGGATTCAAACATATCTATCCACCTGAAAATCAAATATTATATGAAAAGATTTTAGAAAATGATGGATGTGTAATTTCAGAACATGAACCAGAAACGCAGGTAGATAGGGCAAAATTTCCGATAAGAAATCGAATTATCAGTGGATTATCAATGGGTACATTGGTAATAGAAGCAAAATACCGAAGTGGAACTTCCACTACTGCTAAACATGCAATAAAACAACACAAAGATGTTTTTTGCATACCGCATCCAATAGATACTGTAACAGGTTACACACCAAATTTGTTAATTCAACATGGAGCTCAACTAGTTACCTCAGCTAGAGATATTATAGAATATTATAATTATGAAGAAGAAGTAGAAAAAACAAAGATGCCTCAAGAATATGAGGAAATATATACATTAATAGGACAATTACCAATTTCAGTAAATGAAATTATAAAAAAGTGTAAAAAAGAAATTTCAGAAGTAACAGAAATTCTATGCATGCTAGAACTAGATGGCTATATTATAAATCTACCCGGAAATTTATATGTAAGGAAACTCTAAATTACAAAAATAATAAATATAAAGGAAAAAATCAATGTATATAAGGCATGAATTAGGAAAAAACGGTGAAGAAGCAGCTACAGAATACCTAGAAAAACAAGGATATGAAATAATCCAAAGAAACTTTGAATGTAGGCAAGGGGAAATTGATATTATTGCAAAAGATAATGAAGAATATGTATTTATTGAAGTTAAAACAAGGCAAACAACAAAATATGGCAAACCATGCGAAGCTGTAAATGAAAGGAAACAAAAGCATATTTGGAATGCAACTAAGTATTATTTATACCTACATAAAATAGAAAATAAACCAGTTAGATTTGACGTTATAGAAGTATATAAAAAGAAAGAAAAATTTTATATTAACCATATAAAGCAAATATGATAAAATATTTATAAAATTAAATAAATCATTAACCATTCATTAAAAAATGTATAAAATATATCAATACAAAAATAAGGAGGGTATATATGATAAAAACAATAGGAAACACACCATTAATAAAAATAAAATATCAATACAAACAAAAAATAAACTACATATATGCAAAATTGGAAAGCTATAACCTAACTGGAAGTATTAAAGATAGGACAGCTTATTACATTATTACAAAAGCAAAAGAAAGAGGAATATTAAAAGATGAAATGCCAATTATAGAAGCAACTAGTGGTAACACAGGAATTTCATTAGCGGCACTTGGAAAATATTATCACCACCAAGTATATATTTTTATGCCAGATTGGGTAAGCAATGAAAGAATACAAATCATGAAAAGCTATGGCGCTCAAGTAACCACCTTTTCACGCAAAGAAGGGGGATTCAAAAAATGTATTCAAGAAGCAGAAAAACTGGCCAAAAAGATAAATGGATTTTTATCAAATCAATTTTCTAATCAAGATAATATACTAGCACAATATGAAACAACAGGGCAAGAAATTGTAAACACTATACAAGAAGACATTGGAGGGTTTGTATCAGGAGTCGGTACAGGAGGAACTCTCATGGGAATAGGAAAAAAACTAAGAAGAACATATTCAGATATAAATATAGTTGCAATTGAGCCAGATAGTATGCCACTAATATCTAAAAATAAAATTATAGCTCCACACAAAATAGAAGGAATAGGAGATGAGTTCATTCCGTCATTAATTGATAAAAATGAAATTGATAAAGTTGTTCTTATCAATGATGAAGATGCTATTAACATGTCAAGAAAATTAGCAATGGACTTAGGACTAGGGGTGGGTATATCATCAGGAGCTAACTTTTTAGGATGTGCTATAATACAAGAAGAAATAAAATTACCAGTAGTTACAGTATTTGCAGATGATAACAAAAAATATCTAAGTACAGATTTAGGAAAACCAATAGACGAAAATCAAAAATATATTTCAAACAAAATTAATTTACTAAATTATGAAATTTGCTAACAACAAAATTTAACTGATTTGCTAATCACATAAATTTACTCCTCTCATAAAATATATAAATCATGAAAGGAGTTTTTTATGTGGCATAAAGGAGCAATAAAATTTATTTTTATATTTCTTTTGTGTTTTGCATTTATGATTTATGTAATACCGAGTCAAACATTAGCATTTGGTCCCTCTGATGATACGATATATGAAGGAATTGATGTAAGTAGCTATCAAGGAAATATAGACTTTAAAAAAGTAAAACAAGCTGGCATTGAAGTAGTGTATATAAAAGCAACAGAAGGAACATATTACATAGACCCATACTTAGAACAAAACTACAGAAGAGCAAAAGAAAATGGATTAAAAGTAGGACTATATCATTACGTAACAGCAAGAACAGAAGCAGCTGCAAGAAGAGAAGCCCAGTATTTTGTAGCAAAAGTTTCTGGAAAAAATATAGACTGTAAACTAGCTATGGACTTTGAATCATTTGGAAATTTAAGTAGAGAACAAATCAACAATATAGGATTAGTATTCATGAAAGAAGTAGAAAAATTAAGCGGTAAGCAAGTTATTCTATACAGTAATAGCTATACTGCTAGTAACATCTGGAGAGGAGAAAATACCAATTATCCTTTATGGGTAGCAGAATATGGAGTGAAAGAACCTGTAAATAACGGTACGTGGGACACATGGGCAGGCTGGCAATATACAGATAGAGGAACAGTAAGTGGAATAAATACATATGTAGATAGAGATAAATTTACAAAAGAAGTTTTCTTAGATGACACATCAATAATTCCACCAGTTAATCCACCAGATAACAGTGATAAAGATCCAATTCCACAAAAAACAAAAAAAATTACTATTAAATGGGGAGATACCCTATCAGGACTTGCAATAAAATACAACACAACAGTATCAGAATTAGTAAAACTGAATAATATAGCAAATCCAAACCTCATCTATGCAGGAAATACTCTAATAGTTCCAATAACAGAATCACAGGAAGAACCAGATAACGGTTATGCAGAGATATATACAGTTAAATCAGGTGATACTCTATCACAAATAGCACAAAGATTTAATACAACAGTTACAATAATAGCCACTGATAACAATATACAAAATGTCAATTTGATTTACCCAGGTCAACAACTAAAAATACGTAGCGATTGCAGATACGATTGTGGCCACAGACTTTACACAGTTAAAAGAGGAGATACTTTATGGAGCATTTCAAGAAGATATGGAACTAGCATTGCAAACATTGTAAAACTAAACAGAATAAAAAATCCAAATTTAATTTACTCAGGTCAAGTATTTAGAATTTAGATAAAGCAAAATAACATATAAAGTTACAGAAAGAACACCCTCTTTGACACAAAATTATGTATACCTTCATAAGATATAACATGATAAATTTAAAACTAGGAGGTACTCATGAAAGAGGTATTAAAACTAAAGAATGTAAGTAAAAAATACCAAGCGAAAAATGGCGAAGTCGATGCCTTATCTAGTATCAGTTTCAATGTAAAAGAAGGAGAGTTTGTTAGCATCATAGGCCCAAGTGGCTGTGGAAAATCTACCCTTCTTTCTATTATTGCTGGCTTAGAACCTAAAACAGAAGGGGAAATTCAAATAGACGGAAGCACAGGATATATGCTTCAAAAAGATAGTCTATTAGAATGGCGAAGCATTTATGACAATGTTACATTTGGGTTAGAAATAGGGCATAAAAAGACAAAAGAAAATGAAGATTATGTAATTAATCTTCTAAAAAAATATGGACTTTATGAATTTAAAGATAAATATCCAAATCAGCTTTCTGGAGGAATGAGGCAAAGGGCAGCATTAATAAGAACCCTTGCTATTAATCCAAAAATTTTGCTTTTAGATGAAGCATTTTCTGCATTGGATTATCAAACCAGAATAATGGTTACAAATGACATCTTTAAGATATTAAAAAATGAAAACATCACGGCTGTTATAGTAACACATGATATATCAGAAGCAATTAGTATGTCGGATAGAGTAGTTGTATTAACTAAAAGACCAGCTACTGTAAAAGTCATACACGATATTGACTTTGAAATGGAAAATAGAAATCCTATTAATTGCAGAGAAAGCCCAAAATTCAGTAAGTATTTTGACACAATATGGAAGGAGCTGGATGTACATGCGTGAAAAAAATATATCAGAAGATAGAAAAAAATACCTAAGAAAAATAAGAAAAGGAAAAATATCAGTAGCTGTCACACAAATACTCATCCTAGTTATATTTATAATAGGATGGGAAATTCTTGCAAACCAAGGAGTTATAGACAGTTTTATCACAAGTCAACCCTCTAGAATATTAAGTACATTTTTAAATTTATCATCTAACGGATTACTAAAACATTTAGGAGTTACCCTATTAGAAACACTAATTGGATTTGTATCAGGAGTAGTTTTAGGAGTAGCTATTGCAATATGCTTATGGTGGTCTCCATTCCTATCAAAAGTATCAGAACCATACTTAGTTGTATTGAACAGCTTGCCAAAAGTAGCACTACGGACCAGTTATAATTATATGGGTAGGAGCTGGAACTGGTGCAATAATTACAATGGGGTTAGCAATTTCATTAATAGTAACCGTATTAGAAATATTAAATGGTTTTATAAATACAGACAAAGAACTTATAAAAATGGCACAAACATTTGGAGCAAACAAACTTCAAATTCTAACTAAAATTGTCATTCCTGATAATATAAATACATTCTTCAACTCACTTAAAGTAAACATAGGATTATCTTTAGTAGGGGTTATTACAGGAGAATTTTTAGTATCAAAAGCAGGTTTAGGATACTTAATTGTCTATGGAGGTCAAGTATTCCAACTAGACTTAGTTATGACAGGAGTTATAATTTTAGCTATTATGGCAGCAGTAATTTATGAATCTATTGTACTACTAGAAAAACTCGTGATGAAACGAATATCTAAGAAAAATTAAATTCAACTAGCTAAATAAAAATATTAGCAAAACAGATTTTTTAAGGGAGAAAAAGTATCTTAAAAAATACGATAAAACAAATTAACATACCAAAATACTTCAAATCTCCTTTGGTATGAACACGCAAATTATATTACAGAGATTTTTTACAAAAGTGCTTAAAATACTTTATTAAACACATTGTATACCTAGCTTATGTAATATAATTTGCTAGATAATATATCAAAAAGAAAGGATGAATAAACTTGAAAAAATATCTTATTATCATTATTTTAATTGTTGCAGTAGTAGCAGTAGGAATAATTACAGGCATACTACTAAACAGAAATACAAAAACTCAAGAGTTAAAAACTATCAATGTAAATGAAGTAACTCGTTCTGTATTCTACGCTCCACAATATGTTGCAATTGCAAATGGATACTTTGCAGAAGAAGGACTAAACATAGAATTAACTACAGGTCAGGGAGCAGATAAAGTAATGACCGCAGTTTTAGCAGGACAAAGCGACATAGGTTTTGCAGGACCAGAAGCATCCATTTATGTTTATAACGAAGGAAAAGAAGACTATACTCAAGTATTTGCACAAATGACACAAAAAGACGGCTCATTCTTAGTAAGCAAAACTAAAACAGATAATTTCAAATGGACTGACTTAAAAGGAAAAACAGTAATTCCTGGTAGAAAAGGTGGAGTACCATATATGACATTTGAATATGTATTAAAGAAAAATGGAATAGATCCACAAAAAGATTTAGTGCTAGATGATAGTATCAAATTTGACTTAATGGCAGGAGCATTTGCAGGTGGAGATGCAGAATATGTAACATTATTTGAACCAACAGCATCAATGACTGAAATGCAAGGAAAAGGATATGTTGTAGCGTCAGTAGGAGAAGCATCAGGAGAAATACCATATACTGCATACTTTGCAAAGAAGAGCTATATTGAACAAAATCAAGACGTAATTCAAGGATTTACAAACGCTATATATAAAGGACAAAAATGGGTAAAAGATCATACGGCAGCAGAAATTGCAGAAGTAATTAAAGGATTTTTCCCAGATACAGATGTAGAAATGCTTACAACTTCTGTACAAAGCTACATGGATATTGACGCATGGAGAGATACACCAGTACTAAAACAAGAATCATTTGATTTACTTCAAACTGTTATGAAAGAAGCCGGAGAATTAGAAAAAGAAGGAGATTATGATAAAATTATAAACAATAGCTATGCTGAAAAAGCTATAGAAAATATAAAATAAAAATAAAATCGCCAACCAATTCTACGGTTGGCGATTTTGTAATATATATTTACTATGCTCACCTTGCAAAAATTGCACTTTTCTTTTGCTAATAACTGGTTTATGAAAAATTTAAAAATTTTCATATAAACTGGTTGCAATTTATCGTAAAGAAAATTATAATAAATATGTTAAAAATTACATTTTATATCAAAAAATAAAAATATCTATACAAAGGTAAAAAATTTAAAAAATGTAAAAAGTAAGGGAGAAATAGAAATTGCAAGTAATTAAAAGAGACGGAAGGGTTGTTGAATTTAATACTGAAAGAATAGTAAAAGCAATTACTTTAGCAATGGCGCAAACACCAGACGGAATAGACATAGAACTAGCAAATAAAATTGCATTTGCTGTACAAAAACAATTTGAAGATAAATCACATACTACAGTATACGAAATACAAGATGCAGTAGAAAAAAAACTAATGGCATCTTCAAGGAAAGAAGTAGCACAAAGCTATATTACATACAGATATAACAGAGATGTCGCTAGAAAATCTAAAACAAAAGAAGTTTTTCTAGATATAATTAGTGCAAAAACAAATGAAGATAACATTAATAGCAATAATGCTGATACACCAGCAGGAATGATGATGAAATTTGCGTCAGAAACTACAAAACCATTTGTAGATGACTTTTTATTATCCCGTGAAGCAAGAGAAGCAGTAAAAAATAATTATATTTTTGTTCATGATAAAGATTATTATCCAACAAAATCTTTAACCTGTTTACAATATCCACTAGACAAAATTTTAAAAAACGGATTTAAGGTAGGAGATAGCACTTCAAGACCAGCACAAAGAATTGAAGCGGCGAGTATTCTAGCTTTTATTACCATGAGTACAGTTCAAAATGAAATGCATGGTGGACAAGCAATTCCAGCTTTTGACTATTACTTAGCTCCATACGTAAAAATTACTTTTAAAGAAGAAGTTGAAAAAATTTCTAATTTATTAGGAAAAGATTTATCAAACTTATTAAAATACGAGCCAGAAGAATATATAACTAAAAGCCTAGAAGAACTAAAAGGAGAAGAAAGAGACCTTCAGGCAGCAATTAATAGTACAGTATTTCGTGTACATCAAGCAATGGAAGGATTTATACATAACATGAACACCATACACTCTAGAGGTGGAAATCAAGTAGTATACAGCTCAATAAATTATGGAACAGATACTTCACCAGAAGGAAGATGCATTATTAGAGAATTATTACTTTCAACAAAACAAGGCGTAGGAAATAACGAAACACCAACATTTCCAATACAAATTTGGAAAAAGAAAAAAGGAATCAATTACTTACCAACAGATAAAAATTATGATTTATATTTGTTAGCATGTGAGGTAGCAAGTAAAAGAAACATACCAAACTTTCTAAACTTAGATGCAACATACAATCAAAATGAAAAATGGAAAGAAAATGATGAAGAAAGGTACAAATATGAATGTGCCACAATGGCATCAAACATAAGAATATTTGAAAACAGACATGGAGAAAAATCATCAATAGGAAGAGGAAACCTTTCATATACCACAATAAACTTACCTAAGATTGCAATAAAATCCAGTTATGAAGCACAAGAAAAAATAGGAACATCATTTGAACTTGGAAAAGGCTCAGAAAACATGATAACAAAACCATATCTAAAAACTGTGAAAAAAATATTTATGCAAAACTTAGAAAAATATGTAGAAATAGTAGGGAAACAGCTTTACGAAAGATATAACTTTCAATGTACTGCTATTGCAAAACAATTTCCATTACTTATGTCTGGTCTTTGGCTAGAAAGTGAAGAACTGAAACCATTTGATAAAGTAGAAACAGTATTAAAAAATGGAACGCTATGCATAGGATTTGTCGGATTAGCAGAATGTTTAACTGCATTAACAGGTAAACACCATGGAGAATCAGAAGAATCACAAAAATTAGGGTTAGAAATTATAAGTGAGCTAGAAGAAATAGCAGAACAACTCTCTAATAGATATAATTTAAACTATTCGATATTAGGTACAAAATCTTTTAAATTACAAGAAAAATTTTTAAGAAGAGATCAAAACAAATTTGGCATAATTCCAGGAGTAACAGATAAAAAAAGATATACAAACAGTAGCGCTATTCCAGTAACATATGAAATAGATGTAGAAGAAAAAGCAAAATTAGAGGGGCAATACCATGAATTTATTAAAGGAGGAAACCTATTTGAAATCAAACTAGAAAAATCTGAAATTCAAAATCCAGAAAGCATACAAAAAGTAATAGACTATATAGATAAATATAATATAGGATATGCAAGCATAAAAGAAAAACAAGTAAAATGTGCAAAATGTGGATTTGAAAGTAGTAAATTAGATATAAAAAATTGTCCAAACTGCGGAAGCGAAGAACTTGATATTTGTTAAATTTAATATAAATTAGTAATAATTTATTATAAAAAATAAAAATAGGGGGAATAAGAAATGAATCAAATCAAAATTTTTGCTTGTCCAACAGCAGAAGAATTTACAAAAGAAGTATGTGAATCTATTGGGTTACCAATGGGAAAAGTAGAATGCTACAAATTTGCAAATGATAATAATTTTGCACAATACAAAGAATCAGTAAGAGAACAAGATATTTATTTAATTCAAACAACAGAGCCACCTGTAAATGAAAGAATTATGGAATTACTAATAATGATTGATGCAGCAAAAAGAGCATCAGCAAGAAAAATTAATGTAGTTCTTCCTTATTACATCTATTCACGTTCAGACAAAAAAGATCAACCACGTATACCAGTAACAGCTAGGCTATTTGCAGAAATGTTAGAAGCAGCAGGTGCTGACAGAATAATAACATGTGACTTACATAATCCAGCTATACAAGCATATTTCAATATTCCATGTGATAGGCTAACAGGTCAGCATTTATTACAAGCATATTTTGATTCAAAGAATATTGAAGACAAAGTAGTTGTAGCTACAGATGCAGGAAGTTCTAAAAAGGCATATAAATACTCTACTTATTTCAAATGCCCAATGGCGCTAATAGATAAAAGAAGAGCAGGAAATGATGATAGAGCAGTAGCCGCAAACATTATAGGTAATGTAAAAGGACAAACCGCCCTTATATTTGATGACGAAGTAAGCACTGCAGGAACAATGGTAGAAGCAGCTAAAATATTACAAGAACATGGAGTAAAAGAAATTTATGCAGCATGTACACATGGAATTCTATGTGGGCCTGCAATTGAAAGAATACAGAACTCACCAATCAAAGAACTAGTAACAACAAACACAGTACCATTAACCAAAGAAAAACAAATTGATAAAATAAAAGTATTATCAATAGCACCTCTATTTGCAGAAGCAATAAAAAGAGTAAATGAAGCAAAACCTTTAGGAGATTTATTCGAATTTGATAAATAGACATCATAAAAGTATTGACAAAATAAATCAATGAAGGTATAATAAAGAACGTATTAGGAATAAATAGCCTTTTACTATTGAAAAATCCCACACGTAATAGTGTAACTACTGAAGGGAGGGAAAACAAAAATATGTCAGAAGTTAAAGTTAATAATGGTAATATAGAAGATGCCTTAAAAAGATTTAAAAGACAATGTGCAAGAAATGGTGTATTACAAGAAGTTAGAAAAAGAGAACACTATGAAAAACCAAGTGTAAAAAGAAAGAAAAAATCAGAGGCAGCTAGAAAAAGAAAGTTTTAGTAACAATAGGGGTTGAAGGTTATGAAAATAATTTTCAATCCTTTTTTGTAAAAATTTAAATTAATTAGGAGGAAAATTATGTTAAAAGAAAAATTATTAGAAGACTTAAAAGAATCTATGAAAGAGAAGAACACAGTACGCAAAAATGTAGTACAAATGGTAAGAGCAGCAATCTTACAAGTAGAAAAGGATAAGCAAATAGAAGTAAGCGATGACCAAATTGTAGAAATTATAGCAAAAGAATCTAAAAAAAGAAAAGACTCAATTCCAGACTATGAAAAAAGTGGTAGACAAGACTTAATAGAGCAAATAAAACAAGAGATTTCTATACTAGATGAATATCTACCAGAACAATTATCTTTAGAAGAAGTGGAAGCAAAAGTAAAAGAAATTATAAATGAACTTGGTGCTAGCTCTATGAAAGATATGGGAATAGTAATGAAAACAGCAAAAGAAAAATTAGGAGCATCAGCAGACGGAAAAACAATAAATGAAGTAGCTAAAAAGTTACTTGTATAAATTTCCAAAAAATAGACTATAATATAGACATGTGTTAACAAGATAAAAAGAAAAGAGGAAATCACATGAATTATCAAAAAGAAGAAATAAAGCAGGGTATAACTCTTCATAACCTTCATACAGAAAATTTTAAAACCAATTTATATGCGGTTTTTCTTACCATACCACTACAAAGAGAAACTACAACGCTAAACGCACTAATAGGCGCAGTTTTAAGAAGGGGAACACAAAATTTACAAACACAAGAACAAATCAGCAAACAATTAGAAGGAATGTATGGAGCAAGCTTTAACTGTGGTATAGAAAAAACGGGAGATAATCACGTTCTAAAATTTTATTTAGAAACCTTAAGTGATGAATTTTTACCAGAACCAGAAAACCTAACCGAAAAATGCATTTCTATAATATTAGATATAGCCTTTAATCCACTTACAGTAAATGGAACATTTAAACCAGAATATGTAGAAGGTGAAAAGAAAAATCTAAAACAAATTATAGAATCTAAAATAGATAATAAGGCAAAATATGCATATGATAGATGCATTGAAGAAATGTTTAAAAATAAGCCTTATGGTTTATATAAATTTGGTTATGTAGAAGACTTAGAAAAAATCACTCCAGAAACACTATATAAACAATATCAACAACTAATAGCAAATTGCAAAATTGATATATTTTGCTCAGGAAGAATTAATTCAAAAGAATTATCAGAACAAATCAAACAAAATAGCAATATTAAAAAATTACAAGAAAGAAAGCCACAGTATATAGTTAACAATGAAAAAACCGAACAAAAAGAAGACATAGAAGTAAATACAGTAGAAGAAAGCATGCAAGTAACACAAGGAAAATTAGTAATAGGATTAGACATTAAAGATACACAAGAAAATTCTCGTTACGTTGCATCTGTTTATAGTGCAATTTTAGGTGGTGGAGCCAATTCTAAATTATTTCAAAATGTTCGTGAAAAGCAAAGCCTAGCATATACTGCCGGATCAAGCTATCTAAAGCCAAAAAGTAGCATTTTTATAAGATGTGGAATAGAAATACAAAATTATAAAAAAGCATTAGACACCATAAAGGAACAATTAGAGGACATGAAAAACGGAAAATTTTCAGAAGAGGACTTAGAAAATGCAAAAAAATTAATAATTGCATCTATAGATAGTATTACAGAAGAACAAGACACAGAAATTACCTATTACTATGGACAAGAATTATCAGATAGATTTGTAACAGTTGAAGACTATAAAAAATACATTTCAGAAGTAACAAGTAAGCAAGTAACCGAACTTGCAAATAAAATTCAAATTAATACAATTTACTTTTTAAAAGATTAATTTATTAAAACACAATTTCTTATTATTAACATTTCTATGATATCGTTTATCCTTGTTGTCGCAGGTCTCCTAATGCACACAAAAGCTTCGCTTTTGGCGCAAACTAATATGATGACTGCTTCAATCGCCCTTCGCTTCGCTACGGTTGGTCGCTACGCGGATTGCACTATTATCATAGAAATGTTAATAATAAATAAAAAAGCTTTAATAAATAAAAATTATGAAAGGAATTTTAGTAAATGAAAATAATAGAAAGCTTAAAAATAAAAGAAAAAGCCTATATTGAAAAACTTGAAAATGGAATGACTATAATAATAGTTCCTAAGAAAAACACAAAAAAGAAATACATTATTTGGGGTACACACTTTGGTTCTATTGATAATCGTTTTATAATGCCACAAACAGGTGAAGAAGTATTTATTCCAGACGGAGTAGCACACTTTTTAGAACATAAAATGTTTGAACAACCAAATGGAACAAATAGTCTAGACACACTAATGGCATTAGGAATTGACGCAAATGCATATACAACAAATGACCATACAGCATACCTTTTTGAATGTACAGATAACTTTTATGAAGGCTTGGATGAGCTAATGGATTATGTACAACATCCATACTTTACTGATGAAAATGTAGAAAAGGAAAAAGGAATTATAGGACAAGAAATTAACATGTATGATGATGACCCTTCTTGGCAGTTATACATGAACGCTCTAGATTGCTTGTACAAAGAAAATCCAATAAAAATAGACATTGCAGGAAGTATAGAATCTATTAGCAAAATAACACCAGATGTACTATACAAATGCTATAACACATTCTATAATCCATCTAACATGACAATGGTAATTTGTGGAGATTTTGAACCAGAGCAAATACTACAAGAAATAAAAAATAGATTACTACCAAAAGAAAATCAAGGAGAAATCAAAAGAATTTATCCACCAAAAGAAAATGAAAAAAATAAAAGTGAAAAAGTAAGCAAAATGGAAGTAAGCACACCAATGTTTATGATTGGCTATAAAGATACACAAAACAATAAAGAAAATATAATACAAAAACACATTGCAATTGAAATTTTATTAAATATGATAATAGGAAAAAGCTCAAATTTATATCAACAACTTTATGAAAATGGAACACTATTATCGCAACCAGACTTAGATTATGAATTTACCGACCAATATGCACATATCTTAATATCTGGATTTTCAAAAGATCCAAAATTAGTAAAACAAAAAATAGATGAAACTATACAAAAAATGCAAGAAAATGGATTAGACGATGAACACTTTAACCGCATAAAAAAGAAAATATATGGAGACTATGTAGTCGAATATAATAGCGTAGCAGATATTAGCAGAATGTTTTTAGCAGACAGCATGAAAGGAATTAATAGCTTTGATTATATAGAAGAATTTGAAACTGTTAGTAAAGAATATGCAGAAGCGGTATTAAAAGATATATTTAAAGAAGAAAATGAAGCTATATCTATTATTGAACCAAATGAATAGAAAATTATGATGATTTATAACAAAACAAATCGAAAAAAGTAAAACTGTGTCGAAAAAAGTAAAAAACAATAAAAAAATGTCATACGAAAATTCCCGTAAATACTACAAAATAGGCAAAAATCGATTGACTAATTTGTAAAAATATGGTATTTTGGATATATACAGAAGAAGAAAAACTAGAAAAAAGGGAGTGATTCGTATGTTAAATGAGGAAATTTGTAAATTAAGAGAAAAATTAAATTACAGTATCTTAAATGAGCCAGATTATAACATTACTTATCAAATTAGTGTGGAATTAGATGAACTAATTGCACAATACTATAGTTCACAAATAAAACTATCTAAAAAAGAGAAAAACAAAAGTAAAAAGCTTGTGGCAAATAACTAATGCCTATAAATAAATATATAGATGAGCAATTAGGATTATTTTAATCCTAGTTGCTTTTCTGCATGAAAGGAAAATATTACAAAAATATTACATTTTAATGACATTTAGATAACAATTGTAAAAATAGAAAAAATGTGTGCTATCATAATATTACGTAAAACACTTGAAAAATATGAAAAAATGATATATAATATAAGATAATATCGAAAACAAGCAAAGGAAAAAGTAAAATGATTCATAAAAAAAGTTATTTAATGATACTTATTTTAATGATTTTAAGTTTATTAGTAATAACTATTATACCTAGTTATAGTATGGCAACAAGTTATGACCCTATTGAAAATCCAGACAAATACAAACCTGGTACGGCATTAGATGCAGATGTAGCTAAGCTTACAAATAAGGCAAAACCAATTGTTGATACAATATCTGTAATTGGAATTATTATTTCTGTTATAACTTTAAGTATTATAGGAGTAAAATACATGATAGGAAGTGTACAAGAAAAAGCAGAATACAAAAAGACAATGCTCTCTTATGTAATAGGTGTAATATTTATAGTAGGCATTATAACTATTTTACAAATAATTAATAATATTGTAATTCCGCTAGTAAATCAAGCAAGTACTATTTAATACAAAAGTATATAAAAAGTAATTGAAAAAGTAAAAAAAATGTAATATAATAAAAGGAGTAGAGAGCTATGAAAAGACGTAAAATGTCAAAAGTGCTTTCTGTAATTATATTAGTACTGGTAATGATGACAACAATGTCAACTATTATATATGCATCAACAATTAGTAATATGGTTTCTGGAGCAGATGATTTTATAGAAAGCGGAAAAGATCAATCACATTCAAAAATTAATTCAGCATTTGCCAATGATAAAATGAAGTCAATAGTTGATGTTATATACAACGTATTTTTAATTTTAGGAATAATAATAGCAATAATTGTAGGACTAATTTTAGGTATACAATTTATTACAGGAAGTGTAGAACAAAAGAGTAAAATAAAAGAATCTATAATACCATATGTAGCCGGTTGTACTGTAATTTTTGGAGCATTTGGTATATGGAGATTAATAATTATTTTATTAAGATAAAAATCAAAAAGATTTTAAAATTATCTCAAGTGAGATATTAAAATAAAATAAAAATAAAAGGATTAAGGAGGAAAAAATATGAGCAAAGCAAAATGTGCAAAATTAATCAAAGTTACATACACAATATTAATGATTTTAGTGTTAGTATCAATATTTAGTAATACCGTATCAGCAGCAGTTGATGCAAATACCATATTTTCAACTATGTCATCTTCAGGTGAAACCCCAGCTAGCACTGATATTGCTAAAGTAGGTGGAACAATTGTTAATGTTATAACAACAGTAGGAGTTGTTGCATCTGTTATCGTATTAGTAATTCTAGGTATTAAATATATGATTGGTAGTGCATCTGAAAAAGCCGATTATAAAAAGAGTATGATACCATACCTAGTTGGTGCTATTTTAGTTTTCGGAGCTTCAGCTATTGCAAAAATAGCAGTAGGATTTGCAAATAATATTAGCACTAATTAAAATATTACAAATACATTACAAACATATTACAAACATATTAAAAGTGCACAAAAAGTGCACTTTTTTTTGTTTTTTAGTTACATTTTTCGATATTATTTGCTATAATATATATTAAGTATAAATGGATTTATGAAACAATACAAATGAATTATAAAAACAAAGGAGGACAAGCAATCTATGGGCACATATTATTTACCCAGAAATGTAAAAGGAGAAAATAGAATTTTATTTATATTTACTACGAAAAGCTTAATATATACTGTAGCATCAGCAGGAGTAGGATTATTATTTTATTTTATATTCTCAATGTTAAATATGAAAATAGTAGGAATTATTATTGTAGCGCTATTTGCTTTAATTGGTTTTTTAATTGGAACTATTAAAATGCCAGAAATGGGAAAATTTGAGTTTTCAAAGAAAACGGGCGGAGAAAATATTGATGATATAATTAAAAGAGCAATAAAATTTAAACTAAAAGGAAAAAAAGTATACGTATACAAGGAGGAAAAAAATAATGATTAACACAATAACATTAGTATTAACAATTATTTTAATTTCAATGATGATATTATTGGGAGTTCTTTGTATTTTATACTTTAAGTCAAAAAGTAAGAAAAAAGATGATACAATAAATGAACAATCAAATCAAAAAACTAGCAGTACAAAAACAACAAAAAGTTATTCAGTAGAATCAGTTTTTGATTTTATGGAATTTGATAAAATTGAAGATAATATGATAGCTACTAAAAATGGCAGTAAATATATTATGGTAGTTGAATGCCAAGGTGTTAACTACGACTTAATGTCAGAAGTAGAAAAAAATGGTGTAGAAGAAGGATTTATTCAATTTTTAAATACCTTAAGATATCCAATTCAAATTTATACACAAACGAGAACAATTAATCTAGAAGGAAGTATTCAAACCTACCGTGACAAAATGAAGGAAATAGAAGACGAATTAGAAAAAGAAAAACAAAAATATAACAGAATGGTAAATTCAGGAAAATACTCTCAAGGAGAATTAGATGCAGCCTTTTATGAATTGACTAAAACAACTAATTTATATGAATATGGAAAAGATGTTATTTATACAACTGAAAAAATGAGTTTAAATAAAAATGTGTTGAATCAAAAATATTACATAATTATTCCATACTATCCAGATGAATTAGGAGAAACTAATTTTGACAAACTTGAAATTAAAAACTTAGCTTTTTCAGAATTATATACTAGAGCACAATCTATTATTGGAACTTTAGCTGCATGTGGTGTAAACGGAAAAGTTTTAAATTCTAATGAATTAGTTGATTTATTATATGTTGCATATAACAGAGATGATGCAGAAGTCTATGGAATAGATAGAGCAATTGAAGCTGGATACAACGAGTTATATTCTACAGCACCAGATGTTATTGACAAGAAAATGAAAGCCTTAGACAACAAAATTGAAAAAGAAGCATTCGAAAAAGCAAATCAAAAAGTAATTGAAGCCAAATCTGAAAAACAAAGAGCATTAGAAAGAAAAGAAGAAAGTATGGACGATTTAATAGATCAAATGGCAAAGCTAATTATTGAACAAAACAAATATATTGTAGGAGAAGATATAGCAACTAATGCTACTCAAAAAATACAAGAAGATACCGAAAAAAGAAAAAGAAGAGGAAGACCAAGAAAAGAAGATACACAAGAAAAAAATACTGAAGAAGGAGGTACTCAATTAGATGAGCAAGAAAAAAAAGGAAAGAGAGTTAGAAATGCAAAATCAGCATAATGACTATACAAAACCTGATGAACTAAAAATATTAAAAAAGAAAACCATAAAAGAATTAATTGCGCCATCTGGAATAGATGCAAGCAATATAGACCATTTAGAAATTATTTCTAATGTAACAAGATATGCAAGAAGTTTCTTTGTATCTGCTTTACCTAGAATGTGTACTTTCCCAGAGTTATTTAGAGATATGTATCTATTTGGAGATATAAACACATCTATTTACATAAATCCAATTCAAGAATCTAGATCACAAAATGAACTTAATAGAGTTATTAACGAACTAGAAACAGAAAGAATTGTAGCCGCAGATAGAGGAAATATCAACAGAGAAAGTACTTTAGGACAAAAAAGATTAGAAGCAGAACAACTAAGAGATGAAATTGCAGCAGGCTTTAACAAATTATATGAGGCTTCTATTGTAGCAACATTATTTGCTTACAGCCTAGAAGACCTAGATAAATATACCAAATTATTAGCAACAGAAATGTCAAAATCATTGGTTAATGTAAAAAGCGCATGGGGAATGCAAGAAGAAGCATTTAAATCAAACCTTCCATTAATGGATGATAAAGTTAAAAAAATTCATACTTTTGATAGACGTTCTATGGGAACAGTATTTCCATTTACAACTTCAGAAGTTGGACATCCTACAGGCATACCACTAGGAATTAATAAACAAACCGGAGTACCAATTTTATTTGATAATTTCCACAATTCATTAACTAACTACAACATGGTTATATTTGCTAAATCTGGTGCTGGTAAATCAGTAACAATGAAAACATTAATTTCTCGTTCAGCAGTACTAATGGGAATTCAAAGCTTAGCATTAGATGCTGAAGGTGAGTATAGCATTGTAGCAGAAAGCTTAGGTGGAGTAAATGTAGTTTTATCTCCAACATCTAAAACTGTTATCAATATATTTGATATTGAAACTGAAGTAATAAAAGATGAAATTACAGGTAAAGAAAGATTAGTTCTTAATGTAGAAAACAAAATAGAGGACGTAACACAAGCTTTACTTACTATGGCAAGAGGTAGTACAAGAAGCCAAGAAGTAAATGAACTTACAAAACAAATTATAGCTGAATCAGTTGCAGAAGAATATGCTGCACATGGTATAAATAGTGACCCAAATAGTCTATATGATGCAGCATCTGACCACATGGATGGCAATATGTTAGGAAGAGAAAAGAAGGAAATGCCAACAATTGGTTCTTGGTATAAAAGAATTGAGAAAAAGGCAGAAGATAATAAAAATGCAGATTATAATTTTCATTACAGCTATTTACTAAAAGTTATGAAACAATATATTAGAGAGTATGACGGACAAATGGCATATTTTGATGGACAATCTACATTCGATTTATTAGATGGAACATTATTCATAAATCTAGATATTTCACAACTAGAAGAAAGATTTGCAAGACCTTTAGCACAACAAATTTTGTTAGCATGGATTTGGGAAAAGTACGTTAAGAAAAATAGTGAAGATAAAAATAGAGCATCAAAGAAAAGGGTAATTGTAGACGAGGCATGGATGCTTTTACCATACCCTGAAGCCGTAGATTTCTTAAATACAATGGCAAGACGTGCCAGAAAAAGAAATGTATCTTTAGCAATAATTTCCCAAAGGTTCCAAGACTTCTATGAGAAACCAGAGGCACAAGCAGTATTAACATCATCAGATACAAAATTATTCTTAGCACAAGATAAATCAGAAATACAATATTTAAAAGAGGTATTTAAACTAAGTGAAGGAGAATCAAACTTCTTAGTAACTTGTTTAAAAGGAGAAGGGCTATTAAAAGTAGGTGCAGATAGTGCAATAATTCAAATAAAACCAACTGCAAAAGAGTTTGAGTTTGTAGAAACAAACCTAAATAAACTAGTAAACAAAGGTAAAAATAAGCAAGCAATACATTTTTAAGGGGGAGTTATGAAAAAACTAATTAATAGTAAAAAAACTATACAAAAGATATTAGTAACTATTGTAATTATGTTAATATTTAATTTCATAATACCAAATTATTCTCAAGCCGATGTAGGAGGAGTTTTACTAAAACCAACCACAGCGTTTGTCACACTTTTAGGAGATGTAATATGTAGTGGATTACAAATGTTTTTAGTAGATGGTAATTTTTTTACAGGTAGTGGCAGTATATTACAAGCTTTTTTAGTATCATCAAATAAATATGATAGCAATACAGAAAAATTTAACGATTATCCTGAAATAAACTATAACGATACTGGAATAAAGGCATATAATTTTAATGTAGATGACATTGATGAAGAGGGGATCGACCTTTTTAATATTCGCGATAGTATTGCTATCCCAGTAGCAAAATATACTCCAGATTCTATTTTTGCCGGAATGATTCCTGCATTAGATATCAACTTTATACAGCCTAAGGACTGGGGAACTGATGATATGAATAATAGATCAGTAGCTTCCCAATTACATAACACAATTGCAACATGGTATGTAACATTAAGAAATTTGGCTGTTGTAGGATTAATGATAATATTAGTATATGTTGGAATAAGAATGGTAATTAGTAGTACAGCATCTGATAAAGCTAAATATAAACAACTAATGTTGGATTGGCTAGTTGCTATGTGCTTATTATTCAGTTTACATTATATAATGTCTTTTACTATTACTATTACACAAGAAATTACAAATGCTATTAATGGAAGTTCGAAAACAGTTAATACAATTCCAGTTATTGTAAAAGATGGTAAAGGAGAAAATGCACCAGTAAAGGTAAAATTTAATACTAATTTAACCGGTTTAGCCAGATTTCAAACAAGCTTAAAAGACGGAGGTACAAAATTATCATATACAATTATATATGGAGCTCTAGTTATATATACATGTATGTTTACATTTACATATCTAAGAAGGGTAATTAACATGGCATTTCTAACATTAATAGCACCACTTGTAGCACTTACATACCCAATTGATAAAATAAATGATGGAAAAGCACAGGCATTTAATAGTTGGTTAAGAGAATATATATTTAATGCTTTATTACAGCCATTTCACTTAATTATTTATACAGTATTTATAACTTCTGCCATGGAACTTGCATCAAAAAATCCAATTTATGCTATTGTAGCTTTAGCTTTTATAACACCAGCAGAAAAAATATTGAGAAAGTTCTTTGGATTTGAAAAATCTTCAACAGCAGGAACTTTAGGAGCATTTGCTAGTATGGCAGGTGGAGCAGCAGCCTATAAAATGCTAAATAATACTGTTAACCGCCATGGTGGAAAAGGCGGAAGTAGTGGAAGAGGCGGAAATAATATTAGAACAAAAAAAGATAGGCAATTACAAGACCCTAATGCACCAAGTGGAGTTGATGGATTTACAGGTCATAACAATGGTGCATCAAATCAGGGAGAGAGTCAAAATGCTTCACAAAGGATGCTAGATGCGTATGACGAAGGATTTGGAACAGATGAATATGATCCAACTGAAAGAGAGGCAATGGCAAGAGACGCATATGCAGGTCAAATTCCAGACATGCAATATACTAATGAAGAACTTAGACAAATATATAGAGATAGTGGATATGGAGAAGATGAAATAAATAACATGCTAGGAGCGAGTCAATCTTCCTCACATGCACCTACTACTTCAACTGCACAGGATACTTCACATACAACTACCACTTCACATGAATCTAATAAATTACATACGACTGATACTACAGATTCACCTGATACTACTGATGCACTTGATACAAATACACCTAATACTCAAAATAAACAAGAAACGCAATCAATTCCTTCTAGACCTTTAGGTAGAGTTGGAGCAGGATTTGCAGGTGTAGGCAGATCAATAAAAAATAAAGCATCTAGTACTATAGGAAATAAACATTGGCTAAAACAAAAAGGAAAAGGATTAGCTATAGGAGCAATGAGAGGAGCTACTCATATAGCAGTAAGAGCTGCATCTGCAGTACCAACTGCAGTAGTTGGATTAGCAGCAGGTATAGCAGGAGACAATTTAGAAGATGTACTTACATATGGACTTGGTGGAGCAACATTAGGTGCTACTGTTCTTGGAAATAGAACAACAGCAGCGGTAGATTCAGTAGGAAGAGCAATAAACGATACGGTAATACAAGGATTTGCAGATGGATATTATGGTGGAACTAGATTAGAAAGGCAAGTTGATAGACGTGAAAGCGAATTACAGGCAGACCAAAGTTTCATGCAACAAATAAATGAAGACTATGCAGATGGAAAACTAGAAGGCAAAGAATTAAAAGAAGCTACAGCAAGAGCTGCGAAATATGCCGTATCTGGGGTAGATTCTTCAAAAATTGGTAAGGCAATGAAAGTTGAAGACAGTATTATGGCAGACTTAGCAAATTCAAAAATGGAAGAAGAAGAAAAAAGAGAACTTGCTAGACAACAAGCAACTTCTGCAGCAAAGATGGCAGAAAAAATAAAAAATCCAGAAGCATTAGTTGGTAAAAAAGGAGAAAACTTAGTTAAAAGCTGGGCTGAACAAATTAAGAGTAAAAATAAAACTCTATCACAAGATGAAGCAATTGCAAATGCAAAAGAGATGATGAGATTAGTAAAGAAAATTAAAGGAATATAATTTAATAAAATAAGGAGGCTAACATAATGAGAAAGTTAATGAGATATTTCAGAGAAAATAAAAGGAAGCTATTAACTATTATTGGATTGTTAGCCTTTGCTATATTTATTGTACATTTTATGAATACAATTGTAGCAAATAATAGAAGACTAGAAGAGACCAATAATTCAAGTTATTCAAAAACGGATGAACAAGCTAATCCAACAAAAGTTATTATGGACAATGGAGAAATTTCTAAAGAAACAGCAGAAAATAATGGACAAATAATAAAACAATTTGTAGAATACTGCAACCAAAAAAAATATCAAGAAGCATTTCAAATATTAAGTACATCATGCCAAAAAGAAATATTTAATAACGATATAAATTTATTTATTCAAGACTATGTAAATAAAATATTTAATACCAACAAAATATATGATGTATTATTATGGACAACTTATAAAGAAAAATATACTTACCAAATAAAATATTATGAAAATAATTTATTAGCAACAGGCGAAAGCACAACAAGTAACAATATAGAAGATTACATAACAATTATAAAGGAAAATAACGAAAATAGATTAAATATAAAAAATTTTATTTCATATGAAGAAATAAATAAAACACTAAATAAAAATGATATTGAAATTACAATTCATAACAGGAAAATATATAAAACATATGAAAAATATAACATTACGATTAAAAATAATTCAGCAAATACAATTTCAATAAGTGAAGATAATAACGAACAAGATATACAATTAGTGGATGAAAATGATATTACGTATAGTTCATTAATTTATGAAATACCACAACACTTTTTAAACATTAAATCAAAATACCAAAGTAATATAGATTTAAGCTTTAACAAAATGTACAATGTAGATAGAAAAGTGAAAAATATGCAATTTAATTCGATTATTTTGAATTATGATAACTACATAAATAATAGAAGTGAAAAAATTGAAAGTGAAATTATAAGCATAAAAATATGAGGCAAGGTGGTGATACAATGAACCCAGAAAATAGTGTTGAAGAACAAGATGAGCAACAAGAGCAAAACCAAACACAAGAATTGCAACAAGGAGTAAAAGATGGAACAAATTTAACAAAAAATGTTGCAAGCGGAAATTATCTAGGCGCAGCTAAAGATGCAGTGAATTTAGCTAAAAATAAAACATTTAGAAGAAAATTAATAATACATAATATAATATCTGCATTATTACCTATCATATTAATTATAGTTGTAGGATGTGTAGTATTAGGAGTATTTGATGCAGTTGGAAATGGTATAGAATCTGTACTAAAAAGCATTGGGGATTTTTTTACACCAGATAAAAAAAATAATTTAGCAATAAACATAACAGAAGATGCAATAAAAGGAATGATTGATAGTATAGAAAGTACAGGGGTAAGCTTAGATGATTTGCACCTTATGGGGGATACTGCAGATTACGATGACCCAGATATACAAGATAGAAATAAAAAAGCATTAGAGAAATATATAAAGAAGTTTTACGAAGCACAAGCTGTTACTCAAACATTGTATCCTAAACCAAATTGGATTGATAAACTTACTGGTGGAACTTATGGAACTGTTTATGTTCAAAGAGTTAACGAAAATGACACAGATTTAAGTAATGTTACAAAATTAGAATATATTGAATATGATGATATGCAAGAATTGATTTCAAAAGGTAATACTACTAGTATGAAAAAATATTTTTCTATTGATGGTGAAAATAAGCTAGTAATACCAGCCTTTACCAAAACTATTATAACCGAAGATAACACTACTATTAAAGATGAAACAGTTGTTACACTAACGCATATCGATTATAAATCCGTAATATCACAATATACAACGTCAATGAATTTCTTTTTATACTTAGCAATGATTACACAAAATCCAGAATTTGCATCAGCAGTTGCAGACTTAGTAAAAGATAGTGATATTAGAATAACATTAATGGATAAAGTGACAACTAGTATTACTAATGAAGAACGAAACTATACTGTTAACACTAAAACTATAGAAAAAGTTGAAAGACAAACTTATGATGCATGGGATACAAATAGAGAATATCCTTATACAGTATACTCAAATGAAACAAATTATGGAGATCCTCAGGAAAAGACGGAAACAACAACTACTACGATTATAACAACTACACCAGTACCTGTTGTGAATTATGCAAAAACATGGTTTAGCGAGCAAACAATAATTTATGAAAAAGGAAATGAAAAGCAAATAGAAGAAAATAGCTATGATACTGAAGAGATAAACGAAGATGAGCCAGATGGCAGTGGAACATGGATAACGAATGATATTACAACAATCACTACAAGCGGAAGTACAGTTGAATATGAACAAAAAGAAGTAAAACAGGTTACAAATAGAGTAGGTGAAAAAGGCGATGGTAAAAAATCATTCGTAGGATTACTAGATGTAAAATTTAAAATACCACACTCAAAAGCTGAAGAAAGTGCAGGATACAACTTAGTTAGCGGTGCAGAAATGTTCTTCTACCTATTGCAAAAAGATGCAGGTTCTCAAAATTTGGAGAATATAGTTAGATATGCATTATATAAATATACTGATAAAAGCTATGGTGTTACTGAACTTG
>CANRPQ010000003.1 GCA_947632525.1 uncultured Clostridia bacterium | reverse complement strand
AAAGAGATTGAACAACTAGCAAAAGAAAAATACGGCAATTTAGCAGGAATAGCACAGCAATATTTGTTTTATTGGAAGAGGGAAGCATAATTTGCATTATTAAATATACAAATTATAGAAAGGAGAATAAAAGTGAGTTTACGAATTATTTATGGTACAACAGGAACAGGTAAAAGTACATATATATTTCAAGAAATATCTAAAAAATTAAAGCAACAAAATAACGAAACACAAGAGAATAATTCAAATGAGCCTATAAAAATAATTACACCAGAACAATTCTCCTTTACAGAAGAACAGAAATTGTTAGACTTTGCAAATACTAATAGTGTACTTAACGCAGAGGTTGTTACATTTAATCGTATGGCTTATCGAATTTTAGAGGAAGTTGGTGGAAAAACAAGAAACCATTTATCAAAAAGCGGTAGAGCGATGATGCTAGATAATATTCTACTAACGCAAAAAAAAGATTTTTCATTTCTAGGCAAATCAGATGAAAATGTTGAAATGATAGCAACACAAATAACTGAATTAAAAAAACATAATGTTTCAATAAATTCATTAAAGGAAACTACAGATAATATACAAGATATATATCTAAAGAAAAAATTACAGGATATATGTACAATATATGAAGCATATACAAGCAAAATTAAAAATCAATACATAGATGAAAATGATGAACTTACGATATTATCAGAACAACTAGATAAATCAACACAATTTAAAAATTGTAATATATATTTAGATGAGTTTGCAGGCTTTACTTTACAAGAATATGAAATTATAAGAAAATTAATGAGAAATTCTAAAACATTAACAGTTAGCATATGTGCAGACAATTTAGAAAGTAATACAAATCCTGATAATGATATATTTTATGCGAATAAGCAAACAGCAAATAGATTAATAAAAATTGCAAAAGAAGAAAATATACGCATAGAAGAACCAGTTTGCTTAAACCATACTCTACGCTTTAAAACACAAGAATTACAGCATTTAGCAAAGAATATGGCACAGCCTTTTTATAATAAATATGAAAAAGAGCCACAAAATATATTTATGTTTTTAGCAAACAATCCATATTCAGAGATAGAACATGTAGCGTCAGAAATAACAAAACTCGTAAAAGATAAAGGATATAGATATGAAGAAATAGCAGTTATAACTAAAGATATAGCAACTTATGGAAGCTTGTGTAAAGCTATTTTCAAAGGCTATAAAATCCCTGTATTTATCGATGAAGAAAAAAACTTAAGTGATAATGTATTTATAAAATTCATACTTTCTTTACTAGACATATTCGTAAAAAACTGGTCATATGAAGCTGTATTAGGATATATAAAAACAGGTTTTACAAGTCTAAATCAAAATGAAATATCATTATTAGAAAATTACAGTTTAAAATGGGGAATAAAAGGAAGTAAATGGTATGCAAATGAATGGAACTTTTATGATGAAACAGATGAAGAAAAACAGATTATTTTGTATGCTAGAGAACGAGTAGTAGAGCCATTATTAAAATTTAAAGAGCAATTAAAAGGGCTAAAAACAGTAAAACAAATCACGCAAGCTTTAAATAAGTTTATAATTAGCAATAATGTTGCAGAAATATTGGAGAAAAAAATCATTCATTTACAAGAAATAAATGAATTAGAAAAAGCCAATGAATACATAACAAGCTGGAAAATTATAATGGACTTATTTAAGGAATTAATAAATATTTTAAATGATGAAAACATTACATTTGAAAGATATAGCAAGATATTAAAAATCGGATTTGAATCTAGCCATTTAGGCGCAATTCCAGCAACAGCAGACCAAGTAATTATTGGTGATACTGACCGTTCAAGAACTCATAAAGTAAAAGCAGTATTTATTATAGGGTTAAATGACGGAACTTTTCCAGGAAATCATAAGGATGAGGGATTTTTAGATGATTGCGACAGAGAAGAATTAAAAGAGCATGGAATAGAGCTTGCTAAAGGCACAATGGAGCAACTATACGATGACAACTTCAATATATATAAAGCATTTACAACAGCAGAAGAAAAATTATATTTGTCATACGTATCTTCTGATGCAGAAGGAAAGTCACTAAGACCTTCTATATTATTAAATAAAATTAAAAGAATGTTCCCAATGCTTAGAGAAGAAAGTGATGTAGTAGAAAGAAAAAGCGAAATATTACTTACAAATACCACTTTTGATGAACTATTAATACAATTAAGAAGATTTCAAGAGGGAGAAGAAATAGAAAAAATTTGGTTTCAAATATATAAATATTATCAAATATATGAGCCAGAAAAACTTGAAAATAGTCTAAAAGCTTTGCAGTATAAAAATATTCCAGAAAAAATAAAACAAGATAATTTAGAAAAGCTATATGGTAAAACCTTAAAGGCAAGTGTATCTAAACTAGAGCAATATGAAGCATGTGGATTTTCTTATTACTTAAAATATGGCTTAAAACTAAAAGAACAAAACACATTTAAGGTAGAATCCATTGATACAGGAAACTTTATGCACGAAGTAATTGATAGTTTCTTTACTTACATAGAAGAAAAAGGTCTTCATGTAAAAGAATTATCAGAAGAACAAATTGAGATAATTACAAAAGAAATTGTAGACGATAAGTTAACATTGAAAAAATACGATATATTCCAAAGTATACCCAAATACCGTGTTCTAGCACAAAGGCTTAAAAGAGTAATTACAAAATCTATGAAATATATTATAGACAGTTTAAAATATAGTGAGTTTGAAGTACTAGGGCATGAAGTGGAATTTAAACAAGGAAAGGAATATCCACCAATTACATTTGAATTATCAAATGGAAGAAAAGTAGAAATAACAGGAAAGATTGATAGAATAGATATTGCAAAAACAGCAAATGGAGATTATATTCGTATAATTGATTATAAATCATCTGTAAAAAATATCGATTTAAATGAAGTATTAGCGGGGCTACAACTACAATTATTAACATACTTAGATGCTGCATGCAAAATGGAAGATGTACTTCCAGGTGGAGTTTTCTATTTTCCATTAATAGACCCATTACTAAATTGTGATAAAGAATTAACAGAAGAACAAATTAAAGAAGAATTGCAAAAACAATTTAAAATGAAGGGGCTTATTTTAGCAGATGTAAATATAGTTAAAAAAATGGATACAAATTTAACTTCAGGCAATTCAAATATTGTTCCAGCATATATAAATAAAGATGGAGAAGTAAGCGACAAGTCAAGCACATTAAATAGAAAACAGTTTGAAAATTTGCAAGAATATATGGAAAAAATTATTAAGCAAATCTCAGAAGAAATATTAAGCGGAAATATAGGAATAAATCCATATTATAATGTACAAAGCAAAAAAACACCATGTGAGTATTGCAATTATAAATCTATTTGTCAATTCAATCAAACAACTAAAAATAATTATAGATATATCACAAATGCAAGTAAAGAATACATATTAGAACAAATTAAATAATATTGGGCAATAGAAAGAAAGGAAAAAATAATGCAAAATATTTTAAATTCTAATTTAGTGTATTACAATAAAGACGGTATAGAATACATACAATTTAAAAAGCTATTACAATATCCTGAAATTATACATTGTTATACATTAAGAAGCGGAAACAATTTAAACTTTCCACCAATTTATAAAAATGAAAAAATACTAAAGCAAAGTTATCAAAAAATTTGTAATTGTTTAAAATTAGATGCTTCAACAATTATGAAACCACATCAAACTCATACTGATAAAGTAGAGGTAGTAAATGAAATAACAGAATTAAATGAAGTAGACGGAATGATAACAAACAAAATAAATATCACTTTGCTAACAACATCTGCTGACTGCACATCTTTATTATTTTATGATCCTGTAAAAAAAGTAATAGGAAATATACATTCTGGGTGGAAAGGAACTTTACAAGCAATTAGTGAAAAAACAGTAGAAAAAATGATAAAAGAATATAGCTGTAACCCAATAGATATAATATGCTGTATTTGCCCTTGTATAAAACAGTGTTGTTTTGAGGTAGAAGAAGATGTAAAAGATTTATTTAAAAATAAATATTATAATTTAGAGAATATAGACAAAATTATACAGAAGCGGAAAAGTAATTGAAGAAAAGCAAAAATACTACATAGATACAACAGAAATTAATAAACAATTATTAAAGAAAATAGGACTAAAGGAAGAAAATATAATTGATAGTGAAATTTGTACAAAGTGTCATCCAGAATATTTTCATTCTTATAGGGTAGATAAAGAAAATTCAGGAAGAAATGCAGCAATTATAAGTCTACAAATATAAAGTGATAAAATTACAAAGTATGTTTTAAAACTAACAAAAATGTCCGCTTAACTAACTTTCACAAACGGACAAAAAGGAGAAAGATATGATACCAAACAGATTAAAAAAAGGTGATACAATAGGGCTAATTGCTCCGTCTAGACCAATAGATAAAGAAGATTTAGATATAATAAATAATTCTATTTTATTAATGGAAAGTTCAGGTTTTAAGGTAAAATTTGCTACTAACGCCTTATCAAATACTTTGGGCTATGGAACTACAGCAAAAGAAAAGGCTCAGGATATAAATGAAATGTTTGCTAACTCAGAAGTAAAAGCAATTTTCTGTGTTTCTGGCGGATTTAATAGTAATATTACTTTTGATTATTTAGACTATGATATAATAAAAATAAATCCAAAAATAATTTGCGGATTTAGCGACTCAACATCAATATTAAATGTTATATATAGCAAAACAAACTTAGTAACATTTCATGGTCCAACCTTTAAGGCGCTAACATCTTGGCAAACCGGATATGGTCATGAAGAGGTAATGAAACGTTTTGTAGAAGGTGGGTTAGCATTAGGAAAAGCAGATGATGAGTTTAAAACCATTCAAGAAGGAAAAGCAGAAGGTATTTTGGTAGGTGGAAACTTAAGCTTAGTAAATCAAATGGCTGTAGGAAAGTATAGCATAGACTTTACAGATAAAATTTTATTTTTAGAGGAATTGTTTTTAGAAACACCACCAGAATTAGTAAGTAATTATCTTTATCACATGAAACAAAATGGAGTATTCGATAAAATTAAAGGAATTTGGCTTGGAAACTATGATGGCAGTATTTCATTAGAAAGGATATTATTAGATACATTAGAAGGACAATATAAATTCCCTATTATAAAATCAAATAATTTTGGACATATAGATAAAAAAACTGTTATTCCAATAGGAACAATGGCAAAAATTGATACAAGTTCTGATGTAAAAATAGAATTATTAGAGAATTGTGTAAATTAATTACCAAAAAATAAATTAAAAGAAGGAATAAGAAATGTATGAAAATTGGGAAGAACTAGAAAATAGTATACAAAATTGTCAAAAGTGTAAGCTATGTCAAAATAGACAAAATATTGTATTAGGGCAAGGAAATAAAGAGGCAAAGCTGATGTTTATTGGCGAAGGACCAGGAGCAGATGAAGACATACAAGGATTGCCATTTGTAGGAAAAGCAGGACAACTAATGAACAAAGCATTCAGAGGCCTAGGAATTGATAGAAATGAGGTATACATTACAAATATAGTAAAATGTAGGCCGCCTGCTAATCGAGTACCAGAAGAAGATGAAGCATTAGCATGTTTAGATTATTTAAGAAGTCAAGTCATGCTTATTAAGCCTAAAATTATAGTGCTTTTAGGAAGTACAGCATTAAAAAATATTTTAGGAAAAGAATATGGTATTACTTCTAGCAGAGGAAATTGGATAGAACAAAAAGGAATATTATATATGCCAACATGGCATCCGGCAGCATTATTAAGAGACGAAAGTAAAAAAATTGAGTTTTGGAAAGACTTAAAAGAAGTAGCAAAAAAATACAATGAAATAAATGTTAAATAGAAATTAAGTTACTGTACTATTTTACATATAAAAGGAGCAATAAAAAATGAAAGAGGAAATAAAACAAAAAGCAGAATATTGTTTAAATTGTAAAAACCCACAATGTAGAATAGGATGCCCATTAGGAAATCACATTCCAGATTTTATTGAACAGGTTAAAGAAGAAAATTATGAAAAAGCATATGAAATTTTATGCGAAACAACAGTGCTACCAGCTATATGTGGAAGAATTTGTCCACATCAAAAACAATGTCAGGGGAAATGTATTAGAGGAATAAAATCAAATCCAGTTTCTATTGGCGAGCTAGAAGCAACAGTTGGAGACTGGGGATTAGAAAATGGAAAAGAAATTTTTAAAAAGTGTTTTATTCCTACATTAGAGGATATTAGCAAAAATGGAAATAGAAAAATAGCAATAATAGGGGGTGGACCTTCTGGATTAACGGCCGCTGCTTTTATGCGAAAAAAAGGATTTCAAGTAACAATTTATGAAAAACAGAAAGACCTAGGGGGAATTCTAAAAAGAGGAATACCACAATTTAGATTAGAAAAAGAAATTGTAGACAAGATGATTTCACAAATTTTATTATTAGGAATACAGGTACAATGTGAAAAAGAATTAGGAAAAAATCTATATCTAAATGATTTGGAAAAACAATATGATATGATTTTCTTAAGTGTAGGAGCAAACATACCAAGAAAAATGGTTATTGAAGGAGAAGAACTAAACGGAGTATTTGGAGGAAATACATTACTAGAAAAAGAAAATCACCCAGATTATCATGGAAAAAAGGTAGCTGTTATTGGTGGTGGTAATGTTGCTATGGACTGTGCAAGAACAATAAAAAGACTGGGTGCAGAACAAGTAATTGTAATATATAGGCGTTCTGAAGCAGAAATGCCTGCGGAAATAAAAGAAATTGCAGATGCCAAAGAAGAAGGAGTACAGTTTTTATTTTTAACTAACATTACCAAAATTTTAGGAAATAATAAAGTAGAGCAAATTGAGTGCATAAAAACAAAATTAGTAGAAAAAGAAGGGGAAACTAGAAAAGTTCCTGTTGATGTTGAAAACAGTAATTACTGTATACCAATGGACTATGTTGTAATGGCTGTGGGCGGAAAGGTAGATACAGAAATGTTACAAGGTCAAGGAATTGAAATGACAAAAAGAAAATATATACAAATCAATGAAAATGGGCAAACTTCAAATAAAAAAGTTTTTGCTGGTGGAGATGTAGCAGGACAAACTTCTACTGTAGCATGGGCAGCAAAAGACGGAAGAGATATAGTAGAAAAAATGATTAAAGAAGGTTTCTAAAAAAACCTTCTTTAAATTTATAATAAATATTTTATACAAAATGATTAATATTAAAGTACACTAATACTTTGACAATTCTGTTCCTTTGTTTAGACCAAATAAATTCCTTAAAGACTTAAATAAACGAGAAATTTTGGAATCTTTTACAACAGCCAAAGATACATTATTTATAATTGCATCATATCTATTTTCTAGTGCAGCCATTTTATCAATGTAATAATCATTAAAATAACTGTAACCTTCTGCAATCCCAATATAATTTTTATAGTTATATAATTTAGACCTATATACTTCAATTGCCTCTGTAGTAGTAATTTTCAAAAACTCATTATCAAAATAAGATGTAAAAATTATATTTTGAGTTTCAATAAACTTGCTTTTTAAATTATCCTTATACTTTGATATCTTATTAGCTATTTTTTGAGCTTTCATACCTTCACAATCATCTTCCATTAAGTGACCATTTAGTAAAATAATTTTTTCTTCAATATTTAAAATGTCATCTAAATTATCCTGTATTTTTAAAAATGCTTTTTTACCACATGCATCAATTAAACTTTGCTTAAATTGATCAGTACTAAATAAAGTACTATCAAATAAAACATCATTACCAACTAGATAGGCTAATTGTTGTACTAAATTGCATAACATAGGATAACAAGAAGGGCTATTTGTAGGAAAGGAAATATCATAATATTTAACAATATCAGGCTGTTGACCTAACATTTTTGCAGTAGCTAGTTGAACAGCTCCCTCATTTAATGCCATTCCATAAGTTTTAAATTCTGAAAACTCACAAAGCCCCAAACGAATTACAGTACCTTTAGAATCCCTTACTTCTTGAATATAATGAATAAATTCATGAATAGCAAACTTTTCAAGCTCATTCAATGGAACGCCTTGCTTAAAATAAATAGAAGAATTTTTGTAGAAATAATTTGCTTCAGCAAAACCTTCTGGCATGCTAGCAATATACATAGGAATTCTAGAAAATTCAATAAATAACTGACTGTATACAAAGTGAGCTTTTGGAAAAGTATTACAAACCCTTTCTGCAACATACTTTGCAAGAGCATTAATACTTAATGTATCTAATCTTCCAACAATTTCAATTCCGTCTTTTTTTAATTCTGATTCTATATTCATTTTAACTTTTAATTTCTCCTTAGTAATTTGCACATACATTATACAACATAATACTACAAAATAGTATGACAATTTATTTACAGTTATATGACAAATATATGACAAAAAAAGAGGGGTATACCCTCTTTCTTCTATAAAATAATATTATTTTACAACAATGTTATAAATTTTATTTTTAACATAAATTTCTTTGACAATAGTTTTATCGGCTATTGAATTTTGAACTTGAGCATTGCTATGAACTAAGTTCTTAACATCATCCTCAGGAGAATCTACAGTAATATCAATTGTAGATCTTAGCTTACCATTTACTTGAATAGGAAGCTTAATTGTATTTTCTACTGTTTTGGCTTCATCATATTGTGGCCAAGGAGTTTCACTAATTGTTTTAGTATTTCCTAATATTTCATAAAGCTCTTCTGTCATATGAGGTGCGAATGGATTTAATAATTGTAAAAATGTATTAAATTCAGCCTTATTAATCTTTTTAGCACGATAAAATTCATTTGTCATGGTCATAAAGGTAGATACAGCAGTATTAAATTTCATATCTTCAATATCATTAGAAACCTTCTTTATTGACTGATGCATCATTTTTTCAAACTCAGGAGAATAAGTATCTCCTTCTACTAACATATCTTGCATATTCCAAACCCTATCTAAGAACTTAGAACATCCACGAATACTTTCCATAGACCATGGAGCAGTTTGATCAAATGGCCCCATAAACATTTCATACACACGGAAAGTATCTGCACCAAATTCTCTTATAATATCATCGGGGTTAATAACATTTCCTTTTGATTTAGACATCTTTTCGCCATTAGCACCTAAAATCATACCATGTGAAGTACGTTTTAAATAAGGTTCTTTAGTAGGAACAACGCCAATATCATATAAAAACTTATGCCAAAAACGAGAATATAATAAGTGAAGTGTAGTATGCTCCATACCGCCATTATACCAATCAACTGGACCAAAATAATCTAATGCTTCTTTAGATGCTAATTCTTTATCATTATGTGGATCCATATATCTTAAATAATACCAAGAAGAACCAGCCCATTGAGGCATTGTGTCGGTTTCTCTTATAGCACTACCACCACAATGAGGGCATGTAGTATGAGTCCACTCAGTATGTTTAGCTAAAGGTGATTCACCATTTTCACTAGGTTCATAATCTTCTACGTCAGGTAAAACAAGAGGTAATTCTTCTTCAGAAAGTGGAACCCAACCACATTTATCACAATGTACCATAGGAATTGGTTCACCCCAATAACGTTGTCTTGAAAATACCCAATCACGTAATTTGTAATTTACTTTTTTATGGCCAATATTGTTTTCCTCTAAGTAATCAATAACTTTCTTTTTAGCATCTTCAACAGATAAACCTGTTAAAAATCCAGAATTAATTAATACCCCTGTAGCAACATCAGTAAATGCTTCTTTTTCTATATCACAAATTACATTTTTATCATTAGACTCAATTACTTGAATCATAGGAATATCAAATTTCTTAGCAAATTCCCAGTCACGAGTATCATGAGCTGGAACAGCCATAATAGCACCTGTACCGTATGTAATTAAAACGTAATCAGAAACCCAGATAGGAATTTCAGTACCAGTTAAAGGATTAATAGCACTAATACCTTTTAATTCCACACCAGTTTTTTCCTTATTTAATTCTGCACGTTCAAAATCAGATTTTAGGCTAGCCTGTCTTTGATATTCTTTTACATCATCTAAATTAATAATTTGATTTTCTAATTCCTTAATAATAGGATGTTCAGGAGCTACTACCATATATGTAGCACCAAATAAAGTGTCTGGTCTAGTAGTATAAACAACTAATTCTTTATCTTGATTTGCTATTTTAAATTTAACTTCAGCACCTTCACTTCTACCAATCCAGTTAATTTGCTGTGCTTTAATTTTATCTAAAAAGTCTACTTCATCTAAATCATCAATTAATCTTTGAGCATACTCAGTAATTTTAAGCATCCATTGACTTTTTTCTTTTTGAACAACAGGGCTACCACAACGTTCACAAACTCCATTTACAACTTCCTCATTTGCTAAGCCTACTTTACAACCAGTACAAAAATTAATAGGCATAGTTGCTTTATAAGCTAATCCATGCTTGAATAATTGAATAAAAATCCATTGAGTCCATTTATAGTAATTAGGGTCTGTTGTATTTATTTCTCTTGACCAATCAAAAGAAAATCCTAAAGCTTTTAATTGGTCTCTAAAATGGTTAACATTCTTTTCAGTAGTTATTTTAGGATGTACATGATTTTTAATAGCATAATTTTCAGCAGGTAATCCAAACGCATCAAATCCAATAGGATATAATACATTATATCCATCCATACGTTTTTTTCTAGCGATAATATCTAAGGCAGTATAACTACGAGGATGTCCAACATGTAAACCTTGTCCAGAAGGATAAGGAAATTCAATTAATCCATACCATTTTTTTTGATTAGAATTTTCTTTAGCATAAAAGGTACCTTCTGAATACCACTTATTTTGCCATTTTTGCTCGATATCTTTAAAGTTATATGACATTATTTTCACTCCTTATTTTAATTTCAATTTAATATAGCTATTATATCTCATTTTATGCATAATTAAAAGACTAAAAATAAAAAAAGTGCAAAAAAATGATATAGAATATAAATTCTAAAAATTTTGCACTAAAAATACAATATATCATTAAAAGCACTTTAATTAATTAAATCCTTAATAACTTCTCCTGCAATTATTAAGCCAGCCACAGAAGGCACAAAGCTAATACTTGCAGGTGTTCTTTTATCATCGTCATTAAAACGACAAGGGTTTTCTTTAGAAAAAACTACTTTTAAATGCTTTATGCCACGTTTACCAAGTTCCTTCCTCATTACTTTTGCAAGAGGACATACAGAAGTTTTTGAAATATCAGCCACTTCAAATTTAGTAGGGTCCAACTTGTTACCAGCTCCCATGCAAGAAATTATAGGAATATTTTGTTTAAAAGACTCTTCCACCAAAGAAATTTTAGAAGCCACGCTATCAATTGCATCTACAATATAATCATAGTGAGTACTAAATAATTCATCTACTTTGCTAGAATCATAAAAAGTTTGAAAAGTTATAATCTGCATGTTAGGATTAATTTTAAGCAACCTTTCTTTTTCAACTTCTACTTTAGGCTTACCAATAGTAGCTGTGTCAGCAATTAATTGGCGGTTAATATTTGTAATATCAACTATATCTTTATCAACAATAGTTAAGTGACCTATACCACTACGAGCAAGAGCCTCTATTGTATAAGAGCCAACGCCACCACACCCAAATACAGCAACATGGGCATTGCTTAACTTTTCAATATTGTCTTTCCCAATTAAATATTCAGTTCTATTCAACCAATTTTCCATAATATATATTCCTTACATTAAATAAATTATAGTTATTATCTCTTAAATTTTAACGATAAAATTATATCATCTATAAGAAATAAGGTCAATAGAAAACAAACAAAAATTTGCAACAAATACTTGCAAATTTTTTTGTTTATGATAGAATAGAAAAAGCAAAAAAGAAAGAGGTAATAAATATGATAGCATATCTTAAAGGAATTTTATCAATTAAAACCAAAGGATATATAGTAATTGAAACTAATGGAGTAGGGTATAAAGTATTTATGCCAGAATCTACAATAGCAAAAACTGGAGATATAGGAGACGAAATACAAGTTCACACTTTTATGAGAGTAAGAGAAGATGACGTTAGCTTATATGGTTTTTTAAGCAATGAAGAACTTCGCATGTTTGAACTACTATTAGGAGTAAGTGGAATTGGTGCAAAAGGGGCTTTAACAATATTATCAAATATTACACCGTCACAATTCGCTTTAGCTGTTATATCAGATGATGTTGGAATTTTAAAAAAATTACCAGGAATAGGTCCAAAAACAGCACAAAGAACTATTTTAGAGTTAAAAGATAAATTAAAGAAAGATGAAGAAATTACAATAGATGAAGGGGAAGAAGAACAATCTACACAAAATACAATATTAGATGATGAAAAAGTATCTGAAGCAATTAGTGCACTTCAAGTATTAGGATATAGTAAACGCGAAATAACAGAAGCTTTACAAAATTTAGACTTAGTTTCTTTAAGTGTAGAAGATATTATTAGAGAAGGATTAAAAAATTTATAAATCTAATACCTACATTTTTACAAGAAGGGAAAGATAAAAAATGGATTTAAATGAGCCACTTGCATATAGAATGAGTCCAAAAACACTTGATGATTATGTTGGACAAGAACATATTTTGGGAAAAGATAAAATTTTATATAGAACAATTAAAGCAGATAGGCTTTCTAGCATTATTTTATGGGGACCACCAGGATGTGGTAAAACTTCATTGGCTAGAGTAATTAGCAATACTACTAAATATAAATTCATAAAAATCAATGCGGTAACATCTGGAGTTGCTGATATTAAAAATGCAATAGATACAGCACAAAATACACTATTAAATCCGTCAGGGAAATGCATATTGTTTATTGATGAGATACATCGTTTTAATAAATTACAACAAGATGCTTTACTTCCATATGTAGAAAACGGCACAGTAATTTTAATTGGTGCTACTACTGAAAACCCATATTTCGAAGTAAATAAAGCTTTAATTTCTAGGTCAATGGTATTTCATTTACAACCATTAACAGATAAAGATATTTTTAATGTATTGAAAAAATCATTAACAAATCCAGAAGGATTAGGAAGCTATAATATAAAAGTTGAAGATAGCACACTACAAAAACTAGCTGAAACAGCAAATGGAGATGTAAGAACTGCTCTGAACGGATTAGAGGTAGCTGTACTTACTACACAAATGGACAAAAATGGAGTAATAACACTTAATGATGAAATTGTAAAAGAATGTGTACAAACAAGAAAAGCAGTTTTTGATAAAAATGGAGATAGTCATTATGATAATATTAGTGCATTTATTAAATCATTACGTGGAAGCGATGTAGATGCTGCACTTTTCTATCTAGCAAGGGCATTAAACGCAGGAGAAGACCCTGTTTTTATTGCAAGGAGAATTGTAATAAGTTCTGCAGAAGATGTAGGAATGGCAAATCCAAACGCTTTAGTTGTAGCAACATCTGCAATGCAAGCTGTAACAATGATAGGTATGCCAGAAGCAAGAATTATTTTGGCAGAGGCTACAGTATATGTAGCTACATCTAAAAAATCAAATGCTGCTTATCTAGGAATAGAAAAGGCTTTAAGTGATGTAGCAAACAAAGATACAGGAACAATACCAATGCATATTAGAAATGCACCTGCAGAGCGGAATGTCAAAAGAAGGTTATGGAGTAGGATACAAATACCCACATGATTATCCAGGTCACTGGGTAGAACAACAATATTTACCAGATAAAATGTTAGGAACAAAATATTACATTAAAGATGATACGGTGGAATAATATTGCATTAAACAACTAATGAAAATAAAAAAATGGCAAAAAATAAAGATAAGAAAAAACTACTTATAAATCAAAAATAAAGAAGAACAATATATTATTAGTGTAGCATCGCGCAGCGTTCAAGCGAAGCGCGTATGAAGCAGCCAACATATTGTATAATAAATTGTAGTTTATCTACAATTTATTATATGGGAGGCTGCGACAGCAAGATGCAAACAAATAATATATTGTTCTTTTTTTATTATATAGAAAAAACTTTTGATTTTCCCTATAATTATATAATTTTAGCCTTTATTATTAAATTTGTGAGTTATTATTCCTTTTTCTTATCTTTCATAACTTCTGCTACAGAGCCTAAGCTACCTAATGCTTTAGTTGCTTCAAATGGAATAAATACTTTATTAGCTTCACCGTTTGCTACTTCTTTTAAAGCTTCTAATGATTTTAATTGTACTAATTTTTCATCAGGTTTTGCTTTCATCATAGCATCATAAACCATGTGTATTTCTTCTGCTTTAGCTTCAGCAACTTTTTTAATAGCTTCAGCTTCACCGGTTGCTCTTCTAATTTTAGATTCTTTATCAGCTTCTGCTTCTAGAATAGCAGCTTCTTTTTTACCTTCAGCAAGAGTAATTGCAGATTGTCTTTCACCTTCGGCTTGAAGGATTAATGCTCTTTTATTTCTTTCAGCATTCATTTGCTTCTCCATTGCATCACGAATGTCAGCAGGTGGAGTAATATCCTTAATTTCAACACGGTCTACTTTACAACCCCATTGGTCAGTAGCTTCATCAAGAATAACTCTTAATCTATCATTAATAGCATCTCTTGAACTAAATGTATCATCTAAGTCCATTTTACCAACTATATCACGAATAGTTGTAATAGCTAAATATTCAATACCTTTCTTCAAATTTTGAATTTCATAAACTGCTTTTGCAGGGTCTGTAATTTTGTAGAATACTACAGTATCAATAGTAATAGTAACGTTATCTTGAGTAATTACACCTTGTGGTGGAATATCCATAGTTTGTTGTTTTAAACTTACTACACTACGTACATGGTCTACAAATGGAATTATAATTGTAAGACCAGCATCTGCTACTTTATGAAATTTACCAAGTCTTTCTATAATGTATACCTCAGATTGTTTTACTATTTTAATTGTGTTAAATGCTATAATTAAAATAATAACTAATAGAACTAATAAAATCCACATAAGATTTCCTCCTTTAATTTTTGGTAGAATAACAAAGTAAATTATTATTCTAAATTTATAAAAAATATTAATAACAAATAAAAACTATACAGTTTCTTCTACTTTAGTAGAATTAGTAGATTTATCAGCTACAACAGCCTTTACACCGTCAATAGCTAAAATTAAAACTTCAGTATCTTTAGGAATAACATTCTTACTTTCACATTTTGCAGACCATACTTGACCGTCCACTTTTATTTGACCTGTTCCTAATGTAGGGTTAATATCTTTAATAACTATTGCTTTTTTTCCAACAATTGCAAAAGCATTTGTTACAACACCTTTATCCTTTTTTGCTAACTTTTTAGCAAGAGGCCTTGTGAATAATATAAATATAGCAGAAGTTATTACAAATACTGCAGTTTGAACAACAATATCATCTGTAAAAAAGCTTGTAATCATTCCGCAAAAGCTACCAGCACTTAGCCAAATAACTAAAAAACCAGGAGTCATAATTTCTGCAATGGCAAAAACGCCAATTAGAATTAACCAAATATACCACATAAATTTATTCTCCTATTCTGTTAATTAAGAAATATCCTTAACAACAATTCTATTATACTATATTCTTGGCAAAAATGGAATATGTTTTTAAGAAAAATGTCGAGAAAACATAAATATTATATTAAAAAGTAAAAAAATTAAGAAATAAAAATACAAAAAATATAAATACCTATTGCCTATAAGCAAAAAAAGTGCTACAATAAACGCATAGTTTAATAAAAACCAATAAAAAAGCAAAGTAAGTAAAAAGTTAAGATAGCAATAGAGAAGTAGGAAAGGTGGAAACCTACTCTATCATTTTACTGAAATTTCACTTTTTTGGTCTTTTCTTGAATATATAAGTAGGGAAAAGCGATAGCAACGTTATAGCTACAATAAGGTTAATTAATAAATAATTAATAAATTTAGGTGGTACCACGAATCCATTTCGTCCTATAAAGGATTGAAATGGATTTTTTTAGCATAACACTTAAATTTGTATAAAGAAGGGAAGGTAAAATATGCAAGAACAAATTGCGCAAATTAAACAAAAGGCTTTAGAAGCAATAAAAAATACCAAAGACGGTAAAGAACTAGATGAAGTAAGAGTTCAATATTTAGGAAAGAAAGGAGAACTCACTTTAATATTAAGAGGAATGGGTGGATTAAGCCCAGAGGAAAGGCCAGTTATTGGTAGCTTAGTAAATCAAGTAAGAGATGAGCTAGAAGCAAAAATTGAAGAAGAAGAAAAGCACTTTGCAGACAAAGTAATAGAAGAAAAACTAGCTACAGAAAACTTAGACGTTACAATGCCAAGTAAAAAAATCTCTTTAGGAAGTGTTCATCCAATTACTCAAATTATAAACGATGTAAAAGAAATATTTATTGGTATGGGATATGAAATTGCAGACGGACCTGAAGTAGAACTTGCAACATATAACTTTGATAAACTAAATACCCCACCAGACCACCCAGCAAGAGATGTTCAAGACACATTTTATATAACAGATAATATTGTGCTTCGTTCTCAAACATCACCAGTACAAGCAAGAGTTATGGAAAATCAAAAACCACCAATAAAAATTATATGCCCAGGTGCAGTATATCGTTCTGATAGTGTAGATGCTACACATTCACCAGTATTCCACCAAATTGAGGGATTGGTAATTGACAAAAATATTTCCATGGCAGATTTAAAAGGAACTTTAGCAATGTTTGCTAAAAAGTGTCTAGGCGAAAAAACAGAAATTAGGTTTAGGCCACATCACTTTCCATTTACAGAGCCAAGCGCAGAGGCAGATGTATCATGCTTTGTATGTGGCGGAAAAGGTTGCAGAGTATGCAAAGGCGAAGGCTGGATAGAACTTTTGGGATGTGGAATGGTTCACCCTAACGTACTTCGTAATTGTGGAATTGATCCAGAAGAATATTCAGGATTTGCATTTGGATTTGGCGTAGAAAGAATTGCTATGGCTAAATTTGGAATTGATGATATGCGTTTATTATATGAAAACGATGTTAGATTTTTAAAACAATTCTAAGTAAATAAATTTAAAGCAAATATTATTAAATAAAAAATAAATATAAATGGAGATAAAAATAATAACTTCATTTATAAGGATAGGAGAAATTTAAATGAAAGCAAGTATTGAATGGTTAAAAGAATATGCAGATATAAATGTAACTGCTAAAGAATTAGGTGATATTTTAACAATGACTGGTTCTAAGGTAGAGACTATAGAAGAGCAAGGCGAAGATATTCAAAATGTTGTTGCTGGAAAAATTTTAGAAATAAAACCACACGAAGACTCTGATCACTTAGTTGTAACCAAAGTAGATGTTGGAAATAAGGAAATCTTACAAATTGTTACAGGAGCAAATAATATAAATGAAAATGATATTGTTCCTATTGCAAAAGACGGAGCAAAATTACAAGGTGGAGTAGAAATTAAAACTGGCAAATTAAGAGGAGTAGATTCTCAACGGAATGATGTGTTCTGTTGGAGAACTTGGATTAGATATTAAAAACTATCCTAACCAAATTGAAAATGGAATTATGATATTGTCATCAGAAGTAAACGAAAAAATAGGAAAAAGTGAAGACTTAGAAAACAAATTAGGTGAAGATATAAAAGAGATATTAGGAATAAATCAAACTATTATTGATTTTGAAATTACTCCAAACAGACCAGATTGCTTTTCAATTGAAGGATTAGGAAGAGAGACAGCTGTTTCTTTAAATGAAACTTTTAAAAATCCTCGTAAAAATTTAGAAGAATTAAATATACCTAACAAAGACAATATAGACGGACTAACTGTAGAAATTACAGCACCAGACCTTTGCTACAGATATATTGCAAGAGTAGTTAAAAACGTAAAAATTGGTCCATCTCCAGATTGGATGGTAAAAAGACTAAATGCATGTGGTGTTAGAAGTATTAATAATATTGTAGACATCACAAACTATGTTATGCTAGAACTAGGCCAACCAATGCACGCATTTGATATTAACTCTATTGAGGGAAAACACATTACAGTAAGACGTGCAGGAAAAGATGAGAAAATAATAACATTAGATGACCAAGAAAGAATATTAAATGAAAATATGCTTGTAATTGCAGACAGCAAAAAACCAGTTGCTATTGCAGGCGTAATGGGTGGCCAAAATTCTGAAATTGAAAACGATACACAAACTGTTGTGTTTGAGTCAGCAGTATTTTATGGTGGAAGCGTTAGAAAAACAGCTAGAGCAGTTGGATTAAGAACTGAAGCATCAAGCAGATATGAAAAAGGTTTATCTCCTGAAAATGCCTTAAGAGCAATAAACCGTGCAGTTGAATTGGTAGAACTAATAGGGGCAGGAGAAGCTGTAGAAGGAAAGATAGATGTTTACCCAACAAAACAAAAAGAAAATAAAATTCCTTTAAATGTAGAAAGAATCAATCAATTAATTGGTACTAACCTTTCTAAAAATGAAATGATTGAAATATTAGAAAGACTAGATATTAAAGTAGAAAATGATATTGTAATAGCTCCATACTTTAGACAAGATGTAGAGCAATTAGCAGATGTTGCAGAAGAAGTACTAAGATTTTATGGATATGACAAGTTAGGAACTACTTTAATAAATGCAGAAACAACATTGGGTGGAAAAAATAAAGAACAAACAATACAAGATAAAGTATCTAATCTTTTGGTAAATTTAGGTTTATCTGAAATTTGTACATTTGGATTCTTAAGTGAAAAAGACTTAGAAAAATGCAATATTACAGAAAATGATGATTACCTAAAAGAAGCAGTTCATATTCAAAATCCATTAAGTGAAGATTACACAATAATGAAAACAACATCTGTTCCAACTATGATGCAAATGCTTCAAAATAACAACAATTATAAAAATAAAAATGTTAAATTATTTAATTTATCAAGAACATATCAAAATAAAAATGAGGCAATTCAAAATGATGAGTTACCATTAGAAAATAACATTTTAACAATTGGTATGTACAGTGAGGATGAAGATTTTTATACATTAAAGGGATTAGTAGAAAATGTATTAGAAGTATCAGGACTTAGCAGATATGATGTTAGAAAAGAAGTAAATAATAAAATGTATCATCCAGGTAGATGTGCTAACATGAATGTAGGAAATGATATAGTTGCTACATTTGGTGAAGCAAATCCACTATTGACTAGAAACTATGACATTTCACAAAGAATATTGCTAGCAGAAATTAACTTAGATAAAGTTACTAAATATGCAAGAAGCAATAAAAAATATGCACCAATTATCAAATTCCCAGCAGTAGAAAGAGATATTAGTATGGTTGTAGATGAAAGCATAGAAGTTGGAGAAATTGAAAAAATTATTCAAAAGAAATCAAAAAAATTGCTAGAAGAAGTAAAATTATTTGATGTATATAGAAGTGAAAAACTTGGAAAAAACAAAAAGAGTGTTGCATATAGCCTAAAATTTAGAGTAGCAGATAGAACTTTAAAAGATGAAGAAATTAATGGAATTATGTTAGAAATTTTAGCAGAATTAGAGAAAACTCTAGGTGCTGAACTTAGAAAATAATTTTATTTAAAGTAATATAATGATGAATTAGAATAAAAATTAATATTATTAAAATAGTGCATTAGTAGAATAACGTTTGACCTTGCTGGACGTTGCTCCTCTTATTGTACACAAAATGTTGTATATATCATTTTGAAGTGAAACGAGGTATAGGGAATGCCCGAAGGGCAAGGGACCCTGTAGCGGAGCGTCCGAAGTGAAACGTAAAAAGATATATACAACATTTTGGTACGAATAGCAGAAGACAACGACAGGCGTTCGCTTCGCTCACCTTGCGCGGTCTGCACTTATATTTCTACTAATGCACTATTTAATATTTACTTTATAGAAATTAAACATTATATAAAAAATATAAATTTTTCTTAAAACTTCTCAATCCATGTTTTTAAAATATTTTTAGCAATATTTTCAGTAACATGGTCTTTATCAAAAACAGGATTAAACTCAACTAAATCTGCAGACCTAATTATATCAGTATACTTTATAATTTCATTAATTAATTTATTTGTTTCTTCAAGATTTATTCCATTTTTAGCAGGAACAGAAACACCAGGTGCTACTTCAGGGTCTATTAAATCTAAATCAAAACTTACATGAACACCATTAGTTCCATTTGAAGCAATTTTAAAAGCTTCTTTGCATATTTGCTCTGCACCATATTTATGAATGTCTTCAGTAGAAAAAACAGTAACGCCACTCTCTATAATATTATTCCATTCCCATGGGTCAATATCCCTTCCACCAACAATAACAGCATTCTTTGGATTATAGAAATCACCATTATGAAAATCTGCTAAAATATCTTTTTCATAATGAGTAGCAACTGCTAAAGGAAGTCCATGTAAATTACCTGTAACAGAAGTAGAATAAGTATTATAATCAGCATGTGAATCAAACCAAATAATTCCTAAATTTTTATTCTTTCTAATAGAAGCTAAACTAGAACCAATCGAAATAATATGGTCACCACCAACTGTTAATGGAAAATTACCATTTTCTATGCAATTAATTACTGCTTCATACAAATTCTTATTAAACTTATTAATACCATATAAATTTCTTTTTTCATTTTTAGAATCTAACGCCTTTACTGCCAATACTAAATCATGCATTTTTTTGTTATATAATTTTTTATCTTGCTCTGACATAGTTTTTTCAAAATGCAACTCATGCATAGTAAGCAAAAGATAATTAAACTCCTGAACAAAATCATTTATTTCTTTTCTAGTGGTATTTTGTTTTTTTAAATCAACTTGTTCCTTATTACCTTCATCCTTTATGGTATAATAATCTACAATATTATTATATTTTAAATCCTTTGTAAGAACTTCAGGACCCAATTCGGCTCCATTTACATTAACACCTAAATCAGTACAAGCATTGATGATTGCTATATTTTTCATTTCTAAACCTCATTCAAATTTACTTTAACATAATTATGATAATTATCAAACATTAGTAGTTGTGTAAATGGATTATATCATAACATAAAAAAAAATCTAGTACTTTCACACAGTTATTAAAAATTTTTTTATTATATTGAAATATGAAGATATTTATGCTATAACTAATCTATAGAATAAAATATGGAGGGATAAAAATGACTAGCAAACAAAAAAATAAAAAAGATATCGGAAAGATAGCAGGAAAAATAATGGCATTTATTTTAGCAGGAATGATGATATTATCTGTTGCAGCTACTTTAATTTATTATATAATTTATTCAATACAACAAGGGTAATTTAAATTACAGATAAAATAATAAAACATAAGAAGAGGTAAAAAATGTTTGATAATATTAATATGAGTTGGAATGGAATATGGCAATCATTTAGCAATTACATGACAGAACTATCACAAAGTCCATTTAGACTTATAACATTAATTTTAGATATTATAATAGTAAGTTATTTATTATATAAATTTATTGTATATTCTAAAACTACAAGAGCATGGCAATTATTAAAAGGAATATTGTTAATTTTAATAGCTATTGCTTTAAGCAATATTTTACAACTTAAAATTTTAAATTTTGTTCTAACCTTTTTTATGCCTTATGGAGTTATTGCTTTAATTGTAATTTTTCAACCAGAACTTCGTAGAATGTTAGAACAACTAGGCACTAGTAAATTAACCAAATATTTTGGGTTTGACAAAGATTTAGCAATTAAAAATAAAGAAGATATATACAAAATAGTAGTAGCAGCTACAGAACTTTCAAAATCTAAAATAGGCGGATTAATTGTTATAGAAAGAGATATAGGTATAAATGACATAATTGATACAGGAATTAAAATAGGGGCAGAAGTATCACCACAACTAATTGTTAATTTATTTACACCAAACACACCATTACATGATGGAGCAGTAATTATTTCTAAAAATAAAATAGCAGCTGCAGCTTGCATTTTACCTTTATCAGATGATAAAGATATAGCTAAAGAATTAGGAACCAGGCACCGTGCAGGATTAGGAATATCTAAAGAATCTGATGCAATTGCAGTTATCATTTCAGAAGAAACTGGTAAAATTTCAATTGCAAAAGACGGAACATTAATTGTAGATGTAACAAAAGAAAGTCTAAAAAATATATTAATTAAGTATGTCAGTTAGGGGGTAATCCTTTTACTGACATTTTTGTCAGTAAAATTGCACTTCCAATATGTAAATCCAAGATGCATACTTAAATATAGGGGGAACTCAAGTGAGAAATATAAAATTGATTATTGAATATGACGGAAGGGATTATAATGGTTGGCAAAAACAGCCAAATCATTTAAATATTCAAGGAGAAATAGAAAAAGCAATTCAAAATGTAACAAGAGAGCAAGTAGAACTAATAGGCTCTGGTAGAACAGATGCGGGTGTACATGCATTCGGACAAGTTGCTAATTTTAAAATTAATTCGGATTTTCCAATTGAAAAAATGGCAACTGCAATTAATTCCCAACTTAAGCAATCAATTAGAATATTAAAAGCAGAAGAAGTTCCTTTAGATTTTCATAGTCGTTATCATTGCCATAAAAAAACATATAGTTATATTATAGATAATTCAGACCAAGGAACAGCAATATACAGGAATATAACTTATCATGTATCTCAGCCATTAGACGTAGAAAAAATGCAAAAGGCAGTTACATATTTAGTAGGTGAACATGACTTTGCAAGTTTTAAGTCAAGTGGAACAAGTAGCAAAAGCAGTGTAAGAACTATTTATCAAGCTCAAGTTTTAAAAGAACAAGAAAGAGTATTAATAATGCTTACAGGAAATGGCTTTTTATATAATATGGTTAGAATTATAGCTGGAACTTTAGTACAAGTAGGGTTAGGAGAAATTTCACCAGAAGAAGTGAAAAATATTTTAGAAGCAAAGGACAGGCAAAAAGCAGGAAAAACATTACCACCACAGGGACTGTTTTTAATGAATGTAGATTATGACTAATAAAATAATATAATAAAAAATATAACTATAATAATGTGAAGACCGCGCAGTGTTTGAGCGAAGCGAGCATGGAGCATCTATCATTAAGTGGATCATTGCATAAAAAAATTTATTTTTTATGCAAATAAGAAGATGCGACAGCAAGGCCAAGCATTATTATAGTTATATTTTTATTAACATTTTTAACTTAACATACATAAAATATAGCAGAATATAAAAACATAAAGGAGAAAACACATATGAATACTTTACTAATATTTTTTGCGTTTCCTGTTGCTACTATTTTATTGTCAATTGTTTTACAAAAAGTTTTAAATAATCCATTATTAGTAGCTGCAACATTTCTTGCTATTTACTTAGTTATAACATTTGCTTTCTTTGATGCTAGTTTCTTAGTATTTGCAATATTATATACAATCTTAGCTTATGTAACAGCAGTTCTAACAAGGTGGATATGTAGGTTAATTAGAATGTTAGAAAATCAAAATAATAATTGTAATGATCGAACTACAACAAGACCAATTACAATAAATACTAGTCCATATAGTAATGTCAGTGTTGCAAGTGACGCTACACTAATTCCTGCAAATAATTCAAGTAGAATAAATGGAAATTGCAATTGCAGATGTAATCGTAGATAATTTTATATCTAAATTAAAATTAAAAAAATCTATTAAGTTGTTAATAGATTTTTTTGTGCTAAAAAGTCTACGGAATAAGCAAAAACAAGATAATATTACAGAAAGATTACAATAATATTAAGTTTTTATTACAAGATGCAGAATTTGTTGTTTTTACTCATAAAATGTTGTACAATAAATTAAGTAATGATATTTTGAAATATTATGAGGAGGAATAAAAGAATGGCTAAAAATCCAATGCAAAGAAAAGCACAAAATTCATTTTTATTAGGAATGTTAATAACATTATTAATTACAGGAGCTATTATTGCACTTTTAGTAGTACAACTAACAAAATTACAAAACACAGCTAAAAAAGAACAAAATGATAAAATAAAAGTATGTGTATTAAATGCAGATGTTAAGTCAGGACAAGTTATCACACAGGACTTAGTAGAAGTAAAAAGTGTAAATAAGGACGTAGTACCAAGCAATTCATTTGTAAATGATGTAAACAACTTAAACAATTATTCTTTTGAGGATATTACAGGAACTTCTATTGAAACAATAAAAGTAAGAGAAAATGAAAACACTGTAGTAGATAAATTAGCTTTACCTATTACTAATGAAAATGAAGAAGATAATGAAATTAAATATAGAATCATTGAGACAACTGATAATGAAAATTACTATTATAAAAATAATCAAGAAGCAGTATCTAATAAAGTAACAACTAAATCAGGAACTACTGAAGAAGAAAGAGATTCAAAAACAGGAAAAACAATATATAAAGTTAATACAAAACAAGGTGAGAGCGACCAAGAAGTAAAAGTAGATATAAGATCAATTCCCATTATTGCTAAAGTAGAAATTAAAGCAAATTCAGTTATTACAAGCAGTTTAATAACAAAAAGTGATGAAAAAGTATCTGATGACATTAGGAAAGTAGAATATAACATGATAGAACTACCATCTCAAATAGAAAGTGGCCAGTACATAGATATTCGACTTAAATTACCAAATGGAACTGACTTTATTGTAGTGTCAGATAAACAAGTAACAATTCCAGAAGTAGACGGAGTACCATCATTAAATACTATTTCTTTAAATATGTCAGAAACAGAAATATTAACTTTAAGCTGTGCTATTGTTGAATGTTATAAAATTGAAGGTTCTATTCTATATGCTAGTGAATATGTGGAACCAGGATTGCAAACAGCAGCAAAAGAAACATATTTACCAAATGAAGACACAATATTATTAATTCGTACAGATCCAAACTGTGTAGTTGAAGCAGCAAATGCAATTATTAGTAGATTTAATAGTTCAGAACAAAAAAATCCAGTAAGAAATCCAATTCAAAGTGGTTTAAATCAAAATGCTGAACAAGCAACAGATAATGCAGTAAGCAATTTACAAGCAGAGTTACAAAAAGCACAAGAAGAAAGACAAAAATACTTAGAATCTCTTGGAGGTTCATATTAGAAATTATATTAATTAAAAACTAACTAAGGAGGAAAAAATGAGAACAATAGGGTTTATAGGGGCTTATGACAAAACTGATTTAATCATATACCTAGCCAGACTTTTAGTACAATTAAATAAAAAAGTTATGATTATAGATGCTACTACTTTACAAAAAACAAAATATATTGTTCCATGTATTTCTCCATCTAGATCATATGTAACAGAATTTGAAGGAATAGATATTGCAGTTGGATTTTATGATTATAATTCTATTAAAGATTATTTAGGAATGCCAGTACATGCTGTTTTTGGATATGACTATATATTTGTAGATATTGACTCACCTGAAGCATTAGAAGGATTTGCTATTGAAACATCAGCTAAAAACTATTTTGTAACAGGGTTTGACCTATACTCTCTAAAAAGAGGATTAGAAATTCTATCAGGAATTAAAGAACCAATGCCACTAAAGAAAATACTTTTTTCTAAAAATCTAGAACTAAAAGAAGATGAATATTTAGATTATTTATCGTTAGGATGTAAAGTTATATGGGATGAAGAAAAAATTTATTTTCCTTTTGAACAAGGTGACCAAACTACAATTATGGAAAATCAAAGAATGCAAAAAATAAAGGTAAAAAAATTGACTCAACTATATAAAGAAAGTCTAATGTATTTAGCAGAAGAATTAACCGATTCATCAGAAGCAGGAAATATAAAAAAAGCTTTTAAACAATTAGAAAAAGGAGTATAAACAATGGCAGTTATAACATTTTGTAGCAATGAAATAAAAGAAACAGGTCAAACTTTGTCAGTATCAGCGGTTGCAACACATATGGCAATTAGCCATAACTATAAAATCTTAGTAATTTCTACAAATTTTAATGACCTAAGCCTAGAAAACTGCTTTTGGGAATATGAAAAAATAAGAACAACAGGAGCTATAAAGGGAGAAACAAATAATGTTGGACTAGCTTCAGGAGTTGAAGGATTATTAAGGGTTTTAGTAAGCAACAGAACTAGCAATGAAATTGTAAAAAACTATTCAAGGATTGTTTTAAGAGATAGATTAGATATACTACTATCACCAATGACTAAATCTTATCAAGAATATGTAAATATTACACCTAATTATGCTGATATAATTTCAATTGCAAACAAATACTACGACCTTGTTTTTGTAGACTTAAGCAAAAAAATGCCCAAAAAAGATGTATTTTCTATATTACAAATATCAGATGTTGTTGTTATGAATCTAACACAAAGGCTAAAAACAATCAATGACTTTATTGAATTAAGAGACAATAATGAGTTTTACAAAAGAAAAAATGTAATGCTTGCTATTGGAAGATATGATAAATTTTCTAAATATAATAGTAAAAATATTGCAAGATATATGAAAGAAAGAAATCAACTTTCAGTAATTCCATATAATACATTATTTTTTGAAGCATGTTCAGAAGGAAAAATTATAGACTTTATTATAAATGCTAGAAAAATTACTGATGAAACAGATAGAAATGCTAACTTTGAAAAAGAACTAAAAGAATTTGACGAAAATATAGTTAATAAACTACAAGAATTACAAATGAAATTGTAATCCCACAGAAAGGAGAACAAAATGCTTAATGTACTTTTAATTGTAATTGTACTTTTGCTAGCTGGATTCGCACTTTTCCACTTTATAAAAAAGAGACAAAGTGAGGAAGTAGAAGAAGTTGTAGAAGTTGATGATAAAACTTATACATTAGAAATGATGAAAGATTTTATCAAAAAAAGACTTGATGAAATTACAAAAATCAACTTATATGATATTGGTCTTTCAGAAGAAGAATTAAAAAGAAGAAAGCAAAAAAAGTATGAATTGAAAAAAGCTTTAAAAGGTTGTACATATGGTGATGTTAACGATAAAAAGTATGTTAAAGAATTAATTTATGAATTACTTTATCGTGAATATGGCGTAAATGAAACTAACGTATCAAAAGCAATTCCTTTTGACATACCATCACTTTTAACAGCACAAGATAAATTTGATATTATTCTATATATGTATAAAAATGAATTTGGCTATGAAGCAATGGGTGAAATTATAAAAAAATATCACCTAGACGATTTAAAATATGTAGAAGGAGAAGCAAAACCATGTTATGTTATAACAGCTGAAGAAATTGAAAAAATTTATGACCAAGAAAATTTTGTTCTTACTTTTTCTGATAAATTAAATATAGTAGTACAAAGAATTTACCAACATTACAAAGGATATAGCAGTATTGATGAAATAAGAGATATGAACATAGATGGTATTTCTGGTGGTGTATCAGGACTTCCAGAATCATTCCTAAGCCAAGTTGCACAAACTGACGGTGATTATTTAAATCAAATAGCAGAACATAAAGTTCCACGTGCCTGTGATAGTATTTGGATTATGTTCCATGGTAAATCAATTCGTTTAGCCTTCCTTTCATTTGGATCAGAAGCTGAATTAAAAAGAGTTTGCCAAAACATCTATAAATATAATAATCCAGGTCAATTATCAGACACAAACGGATACAAAATCAATGAAATGAAAGACGGTTCACGTGTAGTAGTAGTAAGACCAAGTATGTCTGAAACATGGGCATTCTTCGTAAGAAAATTCGACGTAAAACGTGCTACATTAGAGCAAATTATCAGATTTGAAGGAAAAGAAGAAGCAATTGATTTACTAAAATATTTAGTAAAAGGTGCTAGAATTCTTTCACTAACTGGTGAACAAGGATGCCGGAAAAACAACAATGCTTATGGCTATGATTGAAAATATATATGAAACAATGAACTTACGTATAACAGAAACTGCATTCGAGTTGCACTTAAGAAAAATTTATCCAACAAGAAACATATTATCAATGAGAGAAACAGAAACAGTTTCTGGACAAGACTGTTTGGACGTTCAGAAAAAAACTGACGGTTCTGTTAACATCATAGGTGAGGTTGCAACAGACCCTGTAGCATCTTGGATGATTCAATCTGCACAAGTTGCTTCTAAATTTACATTATTTACCCACCATGCTAAAACATTCCCAGACTTAGTAACAGCACTTCGTAACTCAATGCTAAGAGCTGGAGTATTCAAAGATGAAAAAACAGCAGAAGAGCAAGTTGTACAAGTATTAAATTTTGATATTCACCTAGTAAAAGACTTTAGAGGAAACAGATACATTGAAAGAATAACAGAATGTATTCCAGTAGAAGATAAAAACGAATATACATTTGACTATAGAAATGAAAAAAGCTTAGAAGGAAAACTAAATAAATTTATGGACAATGCAACTGTATTCTTTACAAAAACCACAAATAGAGAATTGTACAAATATAGAAATATTATGGAATACCAAGACGGACGATATGTATTAACAAATCCAATTTCAAGTGCAAATATTAGAGAAATGAGAAACAATATGGACTCTAGTGATATAGAAGGATTTAACGACTTTCTACAAAGAAATTGGGGAATTAAACCAGCAGGACAATTTGAAAGTGAAGCAGAAACAGTTACTGTAAATAGTAACCCACAACCTAAAAAAAGAGGAAGAAAACCAAAAAACAAAGCAGAAGTTTAATAATAAAGTGAAAAAATAAAGAGCAGAAAGAGAGGTGACTTGAGATGAATAATAATTTAATTATGTATATATTAATAGGCTCTATAGTATTATTCTTAGCAATTGTAGTTATATACTTAATAATTCGTAAAAAAATGAATACTTCTGAGGCACAAGAAATTAAAAAATTAAGAGAAGGAACAGAAGCAAAATCTTTTTCTACAGAAATATTATTTCAAAAACTATATGTATTCTATCTTAAGACACCTTTTTTTAAGAAGTATTTACTAAAAGTACGTAGAAGGCTAGCAATTATTAACGTAGATGATGAATACTTAACAAGAAAACAATCAGCCTCTATTTTAACAAAAACATTATGCATTATTTTTCCACTTACAATTGCTATAATTGCATTAACACATAGCAATATGCTATTAATGTTTATTTTATTACTATTTGAATTATTTATGGTAGATACATTTATGGATGGAATGGTTAATAAAATAGACAACAAATTATTAAAAGAACAAATTGATTTCTTTTCAGAAATCAGACATGCTTATCATGAATTCAACATGGTAGAAGAAGCTATTTATCAAGTAGCACAAGATGACGATAAACCAGAAATGTCAAGGCAAGCAGAAAAAATCTATGAAGTATTAATCTCAAATGACCCAGAATCAGAATTGGAAAAATACTATGACGTAGCACCAAATAGTTATCTAAAAGAATTTGCAGGAGTTTCATATTTAACTAAAGAATTTGGTGACCGTAAAATAGATAAAACATCTTTATACTTGAAAAACTTAAATAATATTACACAAGAAATGCAACTTGAAATTTTAAAAAGAGATAAACTAGATTATACATTTCAAAGTTTATCAGTAATATCTATAGTTCCAATTTTGGCACTACAACCAATTAAAAATTGGGCAATTTCTCAATTTAATTTTACAGAAAGCTTTTATAACGGAAAAACTGGATTTATTGTTCAAATTTTAATAATGTTTTTAACATTTGTATGTTATCTATTAATTGGAAAATTAAAAGATAATGGTTCAACAGCAATGAGCACAAAAAATACAGAAAATCCATGGCAAGAAAAATTGTATAAAATTCCTTTGGTAAAGAAAATAATAGATTTATTTATGCCAAAAGAAGGAACAAAAGAAGATAGAAAATTAACTAAAAAAATGAAAGATGCTGCTAGCAAAGATAAAAAACAATGGATATATATTAACAGAATTTTATTATGCGTAGTAACATTTGTAATAAGCATTTTCTTATTCAATTATATTCATGGACTTGTTATAAAAGGCGTTTATACAGACCCCACAGAAGACTACAATGTTATAGGGCAAATGGCATCTAAAGATGAGAAAAAGGCAATGAAGCTAACAGAATCAGACAATCAATATTTGGAATACTATAAGGGAAAGCCAGATACAAAACAAGAAGAAATTGAAAAAGTAATGAGACAAGGAAAAGTAAATAAAGATTACATAGAAAGTAATGACGAACAAATTTCAACAGCTGCAGAAAGAGTATTAGGCAAATTAAAAACTGTAAGTAGTGAAACATTACAATGGTTTGAGGTATTAATGGCTTTAGTATTTGCAATAATAGCTTATATGGCACCAATTTGGATGCTTACATTCCAAGCAAAAATGAGGCAAATGGAAATGGAAGACGAAGTAATGCAATTTAATACCATTATCCTAATGCTTATGAAAATCGAAAGAGTAAATGTTGAAATAATTCTAGAATGGCTAGAAAGATATGCAAACTTCTTTAAAGAGCCAATAAGTAAATGTGTAAACAATTATGAAAGTGGCGCATGGGAAGCATTAGAACAACTAAAAGAAGATGTTACATATTTACCATTTATTAGAATTGTAGAAAGCTTACAAGCAGCAGTAGAAAAAATTCCAATAGAAGATGCATTTGATGAATTAGACACAGAAAGAGACTATTACCAAGAAAAGAGAAAAGAATCAAATGAAAGACTAATTTCTAGAAAAGGTAGAATAGGAAAAGTTATTGGATTTGCACCAATGGTTGTTCTATTTGTTGTATACTTAATTGTACCATTAGTATTCATTGGTATTACAAGTATGACAAACTCACTTAACTCTGTAAGCACAGGAACAGGAAATTAAATTATATTAGGAGGAACTCATGGAAAATGCATCAAAAGCTATTATTATAGCAGGGGGAATTTTAATTGCATTAGTACTTATATCTTTATTAGTGATGCTATTTAATAATATAGGTGATGTATATTCTGCTGAGGGCCAAGCACTAAGCGAAAAACAGTTGCAGGAATATAACAAAAAGTTTAATAATTACAACCGTTCTCTTTATGGAAGTGAACTTTTATCATTAGCAAACTTAGTAGAGGAGTATAATCAAAAATTAATAGATGAAGAAAATGGAGAAAAAGGACCTCTTTATGAAAAGAATAGTATAAAAGTATATGTATCATTTTATAAAGACATTGTAGGAGAACAAGATGAAAATGGTAAATGGATCTATGAAACTTTTCACGCTGGAAAAAAATCATTAGAAGAATTTAAAGAGTATAATGATACAATAGAGGCAAATATAAAAAAAGAAACAAATCCTGAAAACTGCAATAAATTAAAGTCAGCTTTGAGAGAAATAAGAAGTTTACCGTTTGTATGTATTAGTAATGAAAAAGTAAAAGAAGATTATGCAAAGCAAGGTTATAATAAATTAAAAGAAGTTCAATATAATGAGTATGGAAGAATTTCCGAAATGTATTTCATACAAGACTAGTGATATTAGTGGTCCAATTTATAAATAAGAGAAATTACAATTTAAAAGAAGGGTAAAATATGGAAAATGCATCAAAAGCGCTTATTATGGCAGCAGGTATTTTAATAGGTGTTATTATCATAACAATAGGT
>CANRPQ010000002.1 GCA_947632525.1 uncultured Clostridia bacterium | reverse complement strand
TTCTACTTGACTTTTGTATAAAATTAGAGTATTCTATTGTTTGAAATTAAGTAATAGTGTGCTTTTGTACACTTTCTTAAAAATAAATTTAAATAAAGGAGTTGTTAATTATGGATTTAAAAGGTTCAAAAACAGAGGCAAATTTAAAAGCTGCTTTTTCAGGAGAATCACAAGCTAGAAATAAATATACATATTTTGCTAGTGTAGCAAAAAAGGAAGGATATGAGCAAATTGCTGCTATTTTCTTAGAAACTGCTGAAAATGAAAAAGAGCATGCTAAAATTCATCTTAAATATTTAAATGGTATTGGTGATACTATGTATAACTTAAATGATGCTGCAGCTGGTGAAAACTATGAATGGACTGATATGTATGCTAATTTTGCAAAAACTGCTGATGAAGAAGGTTTTACAGAAATTGCTGCTACATTTAGAGGAATTGCAGAAGTAGAAAAACATCATGAGGAAAGATATAGAAAATTGATTGAAAATTTGGGAAATGGAGAAGTTTTCAAAAAGGGAAGTATTACTGTTTGGAAATGTAGAAACTGTGGACATATTCATGTTGGTACTGAGGCTCCTGCAGTTTGCCCAGTTTGTAAGCATCCACAATCATATTTTGAAGTAAATTGCGAAAATTATTAATTTTATAGAATTGTTTTAATAATATAATGGCTCTGCCATATTTGTATGTTGCTTTACAATAGCACGATCTAAATAAAATTAAACTTGTTAAAAGTTTTCGATTTTACTATATAACAAAAAACATTAGATAAGAACTATTTATTATCTAATGTTTTTTTATTTTAAATTATAATAACATCTCTTTTTAGTAAGTCTTTTTCAATTATTCCTATTCCTATAAAGCTTTGTTTTGCATTATATATTCTATAAATTCCCGGGTTTTCTTTTCTTGTAAGTTGAACTCCATTAAGAAATAGTTTTAATTTATATTCATCTAGAATAATTTTTGGCTTTTCTACAAAAAATTTTTCTATTGTAATAAAATGTTCTTTCCAAAAGTTTAAATTATCTTTATTTTTTTCTATTTCTTCTAATGTTACTGATTGCTCAATACTAAAGTTTCCTACTTTAATACGGTTTAGTTCTTTCATATATCCTACTGTTTCTAGTTTTTCTGCTATTGTTTCGCATAAAGTTCTAATGTATGTACCTTTAGAACAGTGAACTTTAAATTTTATCGTTTTATTTCCATTATTTATTTCCATTAAATTTATTTCATAAATTTCAATTTCTCTTTTTGGTATTTCTACTTTCTCATTGTTTCTAGCATATTCATATAGCTTTTTTCCTTTAACTTTTATAGCAGAATAAATTGGTGGAGTTTGTATTTGTTTTCCTAACAAACAATTAAACAGTTGCTCTATGTTTTGTTTATTTAGTAAATTTTCATTTACTATTTTTTCTTCTATTATATTTCCTTCTGTATCTCCTGTATCTGTTTTTTTACCTAACTGAACTATTGCCTCATATATTTTATCATGTTGTATTAAATATTTAGAAAGTTTAGTTCCCTCTCCTAATAGTAGTGGTAATACACCTGTTGCCATTGGGTCTAATGTTCCTATATGACCTGTTTTAGCTCTTGTTATTTTTTTTACTTCTCTAACTACATAATTTGAAGAATATCCCTTTTGCTTGTTTGTAATTAAAATTCCATCCATTATTTTATTTCCTTTTTTATTTTTACTTTTACTTTTGCCTTTAGCATAACTAGATTTGTATAATAACGCTTGACCTTGCTGGACGTTGCTCCTCTTATTGTGCATAAAATGTTGTATATATCATTTTGTAGTGGAACGAGGTATAGGGAATGCCTGAAAGGCAAGGGACCCTGTAGCGGAGCGTCCGAAGTGGAAAGAAAAAAGATATATACAACATTTTGGCACGAATAGCAGAAGACAACGACAGGCGTTCGCTTCGCTCACCTTGCGCGGTCTGCACTTTTATTATACAAATCTAGTTATGCTATATGAATTTTTTATTATGGTATACAAATCTAGTTATGTCATTATATTATATTTTATTATATAAATTTAATTACTCTACACAAAATTATAGTAATCTAATAACTTCTTTTAAAATCTTTTCTTTAGCTTGTTCAACTGTACCTGGAATTGTACAACCTGCTGCCCTTGGATGCCCTCCTCCTCCAAATACCATACAAGCATCTGATACATTAACATAGTCATTTGATCTAAGTGAAACTTTGCAACCTTTTGGAGTTTCACGAATAAAAATAGATACCTCTACTCCTTCTATTCCTCTACCTATGTCTACTATTCCTTCATGGTCTCCATTTTCACTATGTACCTTTTCTTCATCTTCTTTTGTAATATATGTGTATGCTATTTTACCATTTTCCAAAAACTCTATTCTACTACTAGCAATTCTATGTAATTCAAAGTTTGCTTTTGTTTGTACTTCTAATACCTGACGATATATGTTAGATACATTAACACCTTTATTTAATAGCCAAGCTACAAATTCAAATGTTTCTGCAGTTACACCTTGATATTTAAATCCACCAGTATCTGTAATAATACCTGCTAAAATACAAGTACCTATTTCTTTATTTATTTCTATACCAAAGTATTCTAAAATAACTAATAAAATTTGTGCACATGCTGGTGCATCTGGATTAACATAGTTATAGTCTCCAAACATAGTATTTGTACTGTGATGGTCTATACAAACTTTTACTTTTGCACTTTCAAAGTAATTAGCAAATCCATTTAACATTTTTATGGTTGCACAGTCTAATGAAATTGCTAGGTCATAATATTCTATATCACTTTCTTTTTTTATTTTATCTATTCCTGGTAGACAGTCAAATGTCCTAGAATGTTCAGGAATAATTAAGTCTGGATTTTTTCCATAGGATTTTAGAGCATGATACATTGCTAAACTACTTCCTATTGCATCTCCGTCTGGATTTTCATGTGTTAATATTACTATTTTTTCCGCTTTGTTAATCTCTTCTAAAATATTATCTAAAGTCATAGTTTTCTCCTAATTTATTTTTCATTATTATGATTAATTTCTTTTAAAATTCTGTCTATTTTGTCCCCATATTCAGCTGAATCATCTATTTCAAAACTAAGTTCTGGGGTAATTCTTAAATTCATTGTTTTTGCAATTTGTGAACGGATATACCCTGAAGATTGTTTTAGTCCTTCCATTGTTTTTCCAATGCTTTTTGAATTAAGTAAGCTTACATAAACTTTAGCATATCTAAAGTCTGGTGTAATTTTTACTTTTGTTACACTAATCATACCTGTTACTTTTGAGTTTTGAAGCTCAAAAGTAATTATATGACTAATATTCTTTTTTAATTCTTCGTTAACTCTATCTAGTCTATTATTCTTTGCCATTTTTTATCCTTTCTTTTTAGGTGTATCCCCTTTTGTCAGTAAAAGGAATATGCCCTAACTGACCTTATCTTTTAATTTCTTCCATAATATAGAATTCTAATATATCATCTTCTTTTACATCATTATATCCTTCAATTTGAAGTCCACATTCAAATCCTTTTGATACTTCTTTAGCATCATCTTTGAAACGCTTTAATGAAATTAATTTTCCGTCATGAATAACAATTTCTTCACGAATAACTCGAACTCCTGCATTTCTTTCAATTTTTCCGTCTGTTACATAGGCTCCTGCAATAGTGCCTACTCCAGATACTTTGAATGTTTGTCTTACGACAGCATTTCCAATTATTTTTTCTTCATAAATTGGCTCTAACATTCCTTTCATTGCAGATTCTACATCTTCTATAGCTTGATATATGACAGAGTATTGTTTAATTTCTACGTTTTCTTTTTCTGCCATATCCTTTGCTGTGTTTACTGGTCTAACATTAAATGCAATAATTATGCAATTTCCTGCTTTTGCAAGTTGTACATCAGATTCTGTAACAGCTCCTGCTACTGCATGTATAACTCTTACCTTTACCTCGTCATTAGATAATTTTTCTAATGATTGTTTTAATGCTTGTGCTGTTCCTTGTACATCTGCTTTAACAATAATATTTAATTGTTTTAAGTTTTCACTTTCCATTTTTTCAAATAGATTACTTAAAGTTACTTTACTATTTTCATTTATTGATTGTTCTCTTTCTTGACGTTTTCTTCTTTCAATTAAGTGTTTTGCAACTTTTTCGTCTTTTACTTCATAGAAAGTGTCTCCTGCTTCTGGTACTTCTGTTAATCCCATAACTTCTACTGGTGTAGATGGACCAGCCTTTTTAACTTTTTGTCCTTTATCATTTTTCATAGCACGGATTCTACCAATAGATTTTCCTACTACGATTGTGTCACCTTCATCTAATGTTCCTCTTTGTACAAGTATTGATGCAATAGGTCCTTTTGCTTTATCTAGTCTAGCTTCAATAACAGTTCCTTTTGCTTGTTTATGTGGGTTGGCTTTTAATTCTTTCATATCAGCTACTAATAGCACCATTTCTAATAGATTGTCAATATTTAGGTGTTTTTTTGCAGATATTGGTACATAAATTGTATCTCCACCCCATTCTTCTGGTACTAGTTCATATTCCATTAATTCTTGTTTGATTTTTTCAACATTAGCACCTGGTAAATCAATTTTATTAACAGCTACAATGATTGGAATTTCAGCAGCTTTTGCATGATTAATTGCTTCAATTGTTTGTGGCATAACACCATCATCTGCTGCAACTATTAATATCGCAATATCAGTGATTTGGGCACCTCTAGCACGCATAGCAGTAAATGCTTCGTGTCCAGGTGTATCTAAAAATGTAATTTCTCTACCATTAATGTTTACTTTGTAAGCACCTATATGTTGTGTAATTCCGCCTGCTTCTCCCTCTATAACATTTGTGCTACGAATAGCATCTAAAAGTGATGTTTTACCATGGTCTACGTGTCCCATTACAACAACAACTGGTGGTCTTGGCTCTAATTCATCTGCTGAGTCTTCTGTTTCATCAAATAAGATATCTTCTTCTTTTATTTCTTCTTTTTTAATAGCTGTGATTCCAAATTCCTCTGCAACTAAAAACGCTGTATCAAAATCTATGCTGTTATTAATTGTAGCCATAATTCCATAATTAAATAATTTTTTAATAACTTCTCCACTAGTCTTTTTCATTTCCGCAGCTAAGTCTTTTACTGTAATCATTTCTGGAATTGTTATTTCAGTTAATTCAAATATTTTTTGTTTATTTCTTTCTTCTTCCTTTTGTGGTTTACGCTTGTTTCTTTTTCCACGGGCTGTTGTTAAGTCATAATAATCAAGCATTCCACCTTCTTGGTCATCGAACATGTTAGATAATCTATCTACTTGTTTTAAGTCTTTTAACTTACCTTCATTAAAGTTTTCTTGGAAACGATTACCCTTTTTTACTTTTGTTCCTTTTTTAGCTTTATTATCTTCGTAACGACTTGCTTTTTCCTTATCTATAGCTCTTGTACTAATATCTCTTTTGTCTTCTTTTTCTACAATTTCAGTAGCTATAATCTCTTTAATGTTGCGGTCAATTCCTCTATCGTCTAGTGGTCTATTATTTCTATTAAATTGTGGTCTTTGACCGTCACGGTTTTGATAGTTTCTTTGTCTATCATAATTATTTCCACCTTGGCCATTTTGACGATTATTTCTATCATAAGGGCGATTATCGCGATTTTGGTATCCACCTTGTCTATTTTCATAATTACCATTTTGATAATTATTATTGTAGTTATTATTTGATTGATAGTTGCCTTGGCGTCCATTTGCTCTATTAAATTGTTGATTTTGATTATCGCGGTTTTGGTAATTTCCTTGACGATTTTGGTAATTATTTTGTTTATTATCTCTGTAATTAGTAGAAGATTGTTTTTCTTGATTATTAGTAGGTAATTGAGTTTTTTGTTCTTTTACATCAATTTTAGGTTTGACTGTTGTTTCTTTTTGTGTAGTAGTAGTAGATTCTATAGAACTTGAACTTTTATCTTCTACTACTTGTTCAGTTTTTACTTCTTCTTTCTTTTCTTCTTTTTGAGGAGTTTTAAGTCCAAATAATTCACTTACGGTCATTGGTTTTACTTGTTGTTTTCTATATACAATATTATAGTCTTGATTTTTCTTTCTTTCTACAAAACCAACATCGCTTCTATTAACTGATTGTTCTACTTTTTTCTCTTCTTTTTCATCAGAGTCAGCACGAATAACCTCACGTCTTATAATAACTGGGGTTTGTTTTTCTACCTTTTTCTTTTCTTCTTTTTCTACTTTGTCTTTTTCTGTATGATTTTTGCTTCCTTTTCCAAAGCTATTTTTTATTTTTTCGGCTTGATCATCGTCTACAGCACTCATATGGCTTTTTACATCAATCCCTAATTCTTGTGCTTTTGCTACTACTTCTTTACTTTCTAATCCTAATTCTTTTGCTATTTCATGTAATTTTATTTTACTCAATCGTTTCACCCCCGTTAATAATACTTTCAATTTTATTTGAAAAGCCAGCATCTTTGATTCCAATTACTGCTTTATTTATTTTTCCTATTGCTTTGCTTATTTCTTCAATAGATAATATTTCATAAATTGTAATATGATACTCTTCTGCTTTTTCTTTAAATGTTAGCTTTGTTCTATTTGAGCAGTCATTTGCTAATAATAGCAAATTAACTTTTCTTTTTTTCATATCTTCTAAACATGCATCTGTACCAGCTACAATTTTTCCTGCTTTAGTAGCAAGACCTATTGAGCCACATAATTTTGTTTTATCTACCAATACTTTTACTCCTTTATTTTATTTCTTAATTCTTCATAGATTGTTTTATCAATTTTCATTTCAAAACTTTTTTCTATTTTATTACACTTAATAGCTTTTTCTAAACATTCTATGTTATCACAAATGTATGCTCCTCTTCCTTGTGCTTTTCCTGTTTTATCTAAGAAAATTTCACCTTGCTTATTTTTTACAATTCTAATTAAGTCCTTTTTATTTTTTTGTGTATTGCATCCAATACAAGTTCTTTGTGGTAAATTTTTCAAAATGTTTTCTCCTTTATTTTAAGTGTATTTGCAAATTTTATGCATTATTCTTGGTTTTTGTATTTTGTCCTAATTATAATCTATTACTTTGATTTTGCTTTTTTAGTTTTACTTGTACTTTTTTTCTTTTCTTCTGATTTTTCATCAGTTTCTTTAGCTTTTTTAGTTCTAGTAGTCTTTTTAGGTTTCTCTTCTTCTACTCCTTCTTCATCTTTTTTCTTAGATGACGTTTTCTTTGTAGTTTTTGAAGTTTTTTCTTCACTTTCTTCTTTTTTATTTGCCTTTTTTGTTGTTGCTTTTTTTGTTGCTGTACCTTTCGTTTCTTTTTTATTTGCTGAAGCTTTTTTTGCAGACTTTTCTATTTCTTCTTCACTTTCTTTTGATTTTTTTGTCTTTTTTGTAGTTTTCTTTTCTTCTACTTGTTCTTCTCCAGCTTCTTTTACTTTTTTAGTTCTAGTAGTCTTTTTAGGTTTTTCCTCTTCTACTTGTTCTACTGGTGCAACTTCTACTTCTTCTTCAACTACTTCTTGAACTTTTTCCTCATTGGCCTCAGCTTGTGCTTTTAACATAATTTCTCTAAATTGAGATTCACTCTTTATATCAATTTTCCATGCTGTTAATTTAGCTGCTAATCTTGCATTTTGTCCGGCTTTACCAATTGCTAAAGATAATTGGTCATCTGGAACAATAACTTGTGCAAATTTTTCATCTTCATGAATATCTACTGCCATAACTTGTGCAGGAAGTAGTGCTGATGAAATATATGTTGCTGGATCTGCACTCCATTCAATAACATCAATTTTTTCTCCACCTAATTCATTAATTATATTTTGTATACGAATTCCCTTTTGTCCTACGCAAGAGCCAACTGGGTCGATATTTTCATTTGGAGAATATACTGCAACTTTGCTTCTACTACCTGGATCTCTAGAAACACTTTTAATTTCAATAACTCCTTCATAAATTTCAGGAATTTCTAATTCGAATAATTTTCTTACAAAGTCAGGGCATGCTCTAGATACTAATACTTGTGGTGCACCCTTCATTCCTCTTTCTACATCTAATACATAAGCTCTTATTTTATCATTAACATGATATTTTTCACTTGGAATTTGCTCTCTTATTGTCATAATTCCCTCTAGTCTTCCTAAATCTAAAACTACAACTCCTCCGTCAGCTTTTTGAACTATTCCTGAAACTATTTCTCCTTTTCTTTCATTAAAAGCATCAAAAAGAATATTTCTTGATTCTTCTCTGATTTTTTGTACTATAACTTGTTTTGCTGTTTGGGCTGCAATTCTTCCGAAATTTTTTGGAACTAATTCAATTTCTGCTATATCACCAATTTCTAACTTTTTTCCTACTTTTTTTGCATCTTCTAAGCTAATTTGTAAGTTTGAATTTTCTACTACTTCTACAACTTCTTTTTCAGCATAAACATTAATTTTTCCTGTTTTAGCATTCATAGTTACTTTTACATTTTCTTCAGAATCAAAGTTTCTTTTATATGCAGTAATTAAAGCTGTTTCTATAGATTCTAAAATAACTTCTTTTTTTATTCCTCTTTCTTTTTCTAGTTCTTCTAATGCTTCTACTAATTCCTCACTGTTTATTGCTTCTGAATTTGTTTTTGTTTTCTTTCCCATTTTTTCTTAATTCCTCCTTAATTCCAATTATATTTTAATTTTGTATTAGAAATATTTTTTCTATCTAACTCAATTTCAGTAGATTTATTTTCTAGCTGAATTTGTAAAACTAATTTGTCATTCGTAAATTCTTTTAGTATTCCTTCTATTTGTTTAAGTCTGTTATTTTTCTTGGATTTTTTCTTTTTGTTATTAGTTTTATTCGTACTTTCTTCTTCGCTATCATCTAATGTTACTGGATGATACAAACTGCAAACTATTTCTTTTCCTATATTTGCTTGTAAGTGCTTATCTTTTCTTAAAACTCTTTCTATTCCAGGTGATGATACTTCTAAGAAATATTGGTCCTTGATATAATCAGCTTCATCTAGCATGTCTGTAATAGCATCATTAACCTTTTCACAGTCGTTTAGGTCAATTCCCTTTGGTGAATCTATGAAAATTCGTAAGTAATATTCTTGTGCTTCTTTTTCATAAATTACATCATATAACTCATAACCCATATCTTCTATTGTTTTTGTTATTAAGGTTTCTACCTTATTTTCTATGTTTGCCATATTTCTCCTTCTAAATTAAATTTTTACGTATAGAAGCGTGGGATTTGTTCCCACGCTTCTGTAATTTCTTATGCGATTATTATTATACATTATTTCCGTAAGGATTGCAAGCATTTTCGTAAAATTTTTTCGTTCCAATACTTTTTAAATTACACAAAATTTTGTACAATCTCCACTTTCACTATTTCTGGTTTTGGTTGAACCAGTGGTCAGTGTTACAGGTTAATGTACAGTGTGGAGCGAGAACCATCGTTGCCATAACTTTTTTCTGGTGTGTTATAGCCACGGCCAAAAGCTGGAAAGATAGAGCCGGAACTGTAGTATGCACCACCTCGAGAGGCACGGCCGTAGGTTACCGCAGGCTTCAAGTACCCATTCATATACATTTCCTGCTAGGTCATATATATGGTTCTTTTGCCAATTAGTATTAGTTCCTGATTCTTGTATGCTTATATTTGGTATCGACTTATCATTTGTAACTTCTGAATAGTTACTGTAATTTCCCCAACTGCTTGAATCTGTTAATAATGAATAGTCTGGACTTCCGTCTGTTTTTTTGCTTGCTTGTGCTATCCAGTCCATTGTTCTATCCCATTGGCATCCCCAAATCATACTACTTGTTACATTTTTATTATTTTTCCCTATATTTTTGCTTTCTTGATACATATAGTACCAATTTATATTAGTACTTGGCATAATCCCTTTTTTTACTGTTAGTTTTACATCTTCAATTTTTTGATCTTCGGATATTGTAGAGGTCATTCCTTGTGTCTCGTATCTTCCTATATAAAATCCACCGTATTTTTCTACGCTTTCTATCATACTATTAAATTCGTTTTGTAATTGCTCTTTAAATTGTGTGCTTGTCATTTCTTTACTTATAGCTACTTTGAAATAACTTGAATTAGTTGAATCTTTTCCGTCATAGTCTGTTATAATTTCTGGCTCGCAGTTGCTTGTTGTACTTATAACGCCTTTGCCTTCAGTCCAGTTTATTAATTTTGGTTCAATATATGTTGTATATTTGCTGCTAGAATTATCATATTCGCCAAATATATATAATTTTCCATGTTTTACTCCAGCTTCATCTACTCCATAAATTACACTTGCATCTGGTACTGGTACCCATACAAATTGATTGCCTCTTTTCTTTTCTCCGTTTACTGTTATTTCTTCATTATCTAATGTATCACCTACTAAATCAGAAATTACCAATCCGCTTTCAATTGTATTTTTATTTTCTGGATTTTTTACACTATCTTTTACTACGCAATAACCACCTGGCACTGGCACCTTATCTTCTGATGTAGAATCTGCATATCCCCCACATTTTTTATCTATTGGTACTAATTTGCCTTTTTCTACTTCTGTTTGCATTAATTCATCTACATTATCAATTAATTCATTAGTTTTTCCTTCTTCTCTATTAGAATAATTTTCTTGTAGCTCTTTTGATTCAGCTGAAGATTTTAACATGCCTTCTTTATCAAATATCATTGTTAAAGTACTTCCTGCTATAATTAGCATAACTACAATAGTAATGACTAATACTGTTAATGTTATTCCTTCTTGTTTTTTTATTATCATCTTATGTTTTCCTCCCTTATTTGCTTGTATTTTACCCATTTTTATGGCATAATAATATATGTTACAATAATTTTGAAAGGATATTATGCACATGGATTTCTATAGCAAATTAGAATACAATCAAATTATACAAATAATACAAAGATATTGCAAGACTTATCTTGGAAAAAAATTAAGTTCTAATATGGAGCCTTCCTTTTCTTATGATAAAGTAAGTTATATGCTTTCTGAAACAATGGAAGCAGTAACTTTATTGTATAAAAAAGGAGTACCACCTTTAACAGAATTATCTGAAATGGAAGTCTATTTAAAAACTATAGAAAGTAATCAAATTTTATCAGCTAAAGGTTTATTAGATTTGGCACATTTATTAGAAACTTCTAGAAATTTAAAGGAATATTTTTTTGACATTTCTTTTGAAGATAAATTAACAGATTATAGTAAAGAAAATATTACAAATGGTGGTACTTTAGAAAATTACTTTTCTGAGCTATACACTAATTGTGGTATTGAAAAAGATATATTTAATAAAATTCTAGATGAAAATACTATTAGTGATAATGCTTCTTCAAAATTAGCTAGCTTAAGGAAAAATCGTAAAATTTTAGAGCAGAATGTTAAAGATAAGTTATCTTCTTTTATACATTCATCTACTTATTCTAAATACTTAATGGAACCTGTTATTACTATTCGTAATAATAGATATGTTATTCCTGTTAAGCAAGAATATAGGTCATCAATTCAAGGGTTTGTTCATGATATTTCTAGCAGTGGCTCTACCATTTATATTGAGCCAACCAGTGTATTTGAAACAAATAATCAAATTTCTAGTTTAAAGATAGAAGAAGATATAGAAATAGAAAAAATATTACAGGTTTTATCTTCTTTGTTTTATGATATTGTATCAGAATTAAATCACAATTTGTTTATTATTGGTACATTGGATTTAATTTTTGCAAAGGCTCAGTATGCAAAGGATATTAATGGTGTTATGCCTATTTTAAATACTAATAAAAAAATTAGTTTAATAAAGGCTAGACATCCTCTTATTGACCCTTCTGTTGTTGTTCCAATTGATATTTCATTAGGAGAAAATTATAGTTGTTTAATTATAACTGGTCCTAATACAGGTGGTAAAACAGTTGCATTAAAAACTACCGGATTACTTTTATTAATGGCTTATTCTGGCATACCTATTCCTTGCCATGAAGAAAGTAGTATTTGTGTTTTAGATAATATTTTTGTTGATATTGGAGATGAACAAAATATTCAAGAATCCTTAAGTACATTTTCTTCTCATATGCTTCACATTGTAAAGATTATGGAAGAAGTTACTTCAAATTCTCTTATTTTATTAGATGAGTTGGGCTCTGGAACAGACCCTGTAGAAGGTGCTAGTTTAGCAATTGCAATTTTAGAGTATTTTTCTAATGTTGGCGCATTAGTTGCTTGTACTACACATTATCAAGAAATTAAGGAATTTGCATTAGTAACAGACGGATTTGAAAATGCTAGCTTTGAGTTTGACGTTGAAAATTTAAGGCCAACATATCACTTGTTGGTTGGTATTCCTGGTAAGAGTAATGCTTTTGAAATTAGCAAAAGGTTGGGGCTATCTTCTTCTATAATTGAAAGAGCCAATTCTTTTATAAAGCAAGACCACGCTTCTATAGAGGAATTGTTAAAAAGCATTTATGATGATAAATTAATTATTGAAAAGCAAAAAGAGGAAGCTAATAAAAACTTAAATCAAATTGAACAACTTCGAAAGTCATTGGAACAAAATCAGTCTGTGCTAATAGAAAAGAAAAATAAAATAATTGAGGATGCTAAGGCAGAAGCTAGGGATATTCTTATTTCTGCTAAAGAGGAAGCTAGTGAAATTATAAAGGATTTAAATACTGAAAAAATTGATTTAAAGCATGCTAATCAATTGAGAAATAGTATAAATGTTAAAATAAAAAATTTAAGTAAGTCAATAAATTCTAATGTAACATCTTCATATACAGCTGTTTCACAAGAGGACATTCATGAAGGTTTACAAGTATGGATACCTAAATTACAAAATGAGGGTGTGGTTTTAAGTAAGCAAGTGAATAAGAATGATGAGGTTTTAGTTCAAGTTGGATTAGCTAAAATGAATTTGAATATAACTGAATTAGGCTTGATTAATAAAGTTATAGATAATTCTTTAGAACATGGCAAGGTAACTACTGTTCAAGATTCTAAGGCTAAATTTATATCCCCTGAAATTAATGTTATTGGTCAAACAGTTGATGATGCTATTTATGTAATTGATAAATACTTGGATAACTGTTACATGAGTGGAATGTCACCTGTACGAATTGTACATGGAAAGGGAACTGGAAAACTTCGTAAAGGAATTCATCAATATTTAAAAAATAATTCACATGTAAAGTCTTTTAGATTAGGTACATTTGGTGAAGGTGAAATTGGAGTTACTGTAGTTGAGTTAAAATAATCACTGGAATTGCTAGCTTAATCTAAACTTATATACAGATGCACTAGAATTTTTATACACAAAATAATATCAGTTTGCCAGTAAAATTAGTGTCATTAAACTGGCAAACTGATTATTTATATTTATATTTTTATTCAGCGCTTAGTCCACTACCATAGTATTGTTGCATTAACCATGTATAGTAATCAAATACATCGTTTGTTTCTGGAATTCCATAATCCACACCATAAGTTTCTACAGTAATGCTTTCAATTACTGGTGGTTTTTTTGGTGTATCAGAATTAATTTGGTTTCCGTCTTTATCTTTTGGAGCTTCTTCTCCGTCTTTTAATTCACTATCTCTATAATAAACTTCTGTTTTTGCTATTTTCTCTACAACTTCAATTCCGTCTTTTACTTCTCCAAATGCAGCATAAAGTCCGTCTAGTGAATTATTATCTTCTGTCATAATGAAGAATTGAGATCCTGCAGAATTATAACCATATTGTGTTAAGCTAGAACTAGTTTGGCTATAATCTGTTCTTGCCATAGAAATAACGCCTTTAGTATGTTTTAAATTATTTTTTGTATAACCATTTGCAATGAACTCACCTGGAATATTATATTCTTTATCTACTTCTACATTATCTTTTAAATCACTTAAACTTGGTGAACCGCTTCCATTTCCTGCTTTATCTCCACCTTGAATCATAAAGTTTGGAATAGTTCTATGGAATGTTAGATTATTATAAAATCCACGTTGTGCCAAGCGTATAAAGTTAGCTACCGTATTTGGAGCCTTATCTGGATATAATTCTACTGTTATATCTCCATAATCTTTTACTTTTATAGTTGCTGTTGGGTTTGGAATATTTGTAGTAAGTTTTTTATAAAATCCATAACTTACAAATCCAATTCCTGCTAATGTTAAAATAATACATAAAACTAATAATGCTCTTAAAAATACACCTTTCATAATTCCTCCATAATTTGTGTTATTTTTCTGTTTATTTTTTAGTAAACTATATGATTTTTTCGTTCCACTTCGGACGCTCCGCTACAGGGTCCCTTGCCCTACGGGCATTCCCTATACCTCGTTTCACTACAAAATGATATAGTTTACTAAAAAAACATAATGATTATAAATTATATAATTACATTATTAAATTGTCAAATACAAATTGCTCTTGCATACGATTTAAAGATTGTCTAATAGTACGCGCTCTTATCTCTCCTATACCGTCAACATCATCTAGTTGTTGCAAGTCTGCTGCTAATATGTGTTGGAAAGATTTAAAACTTCTAATTAAGTTTTCTACAATATTGCTTGGCATTCTTGGAATTTTATTTAATACACGATACCCTCTAGTATATACTCCTACTTCATCATAGTTGTCAAAGTCACCATATCCAAGATGTTTTGCAATTTTTTCTGTTACTAATAAATCGTCGTGTTCTAATTTTCTAATTTCTTCTAATATCTTTTCTGCTGCACGTTTTTTGCCAGGAGCAATATAATCTTTGATAATAAGTAATTCTTCTGTTTCCAAATCACCTGTTAATTCCTCTAATTGCATATCTAATAATCTGCCCTCTTCTCCTAACTCATATACTGCTTTTTGAACTTCTTCAACTACCTTCATTACCATTTCGGCACGTTGAATACTGTTAATTACATTTTCTAATGTAACTATATCATTAAATTCATATTCATTTAATAAACTTAATTTATCATCAAATACTTTCTTATATTTTTCTACAGTTTGTAATGCTTGGTTTGCTTTTGTTATTACCTTTGATGTGTCTTCTAATACATAGCGGCAATTTCCTTTAAATATAGTAATAACACCTCTTCTTTGTGAAATACTAATGACTAAAGCACCAGTTTGTTTGGCTGTACGCTCGGCTGTACGATGTCTTGTACCTGTTTCTGTTGTGCTGATGTTTGAAGATGGAATTAACTGTGCATTTGCATATAGAATTTTTTTGAAATCACTACTTAAAACTATAGCACCATCCATTTTAGCAAGCTCATATAATCTAGAAGATGTATAATCTATATCTAATTTAAAACCACCATCTACTAAATCAAGTACTTCTTTTGTATCTCCAATGACTATTAATGCACCGGTTTTTGCTTTTAAAATGTTTTCTAATCCGTCACGAATTGGTGTACCTGGCGCAATCATTTTTAGCACTTCTGTAATAACTATATCTTCTTTTTTTACAGCCATTGCTTACCCCCTTTTGTCAGTTTTTGGACGTTATTTTACTGACACTTTTGTCAGCTTGAGGACAAATATTTAATCTATTTTAGTCCTACTGCTTTCATTGCCTCATTTACATTTCTAACCCCTATTATATCTAAATTATACTTTTCTTTCAATAGTTTTTTATTACTTTCTGGTATAATACAGGTTTTAAATCCTAATTTTTCTGCTTCTTTTAACCTTTTATCTATTAAATTTACTGCTCTTACCTCTCCTGTCAACCCAACTTCGCCTATAATAACAGTTCTCTTATCAATACTTATATTTTTAAAACTAGACGCACAAACTAAAGTCATTCCTAAATCTACTGCTGGTTCATTAATTTTAATGCCACTTACTACATTTAGATAAATATCTTGCGAGCTTAGTGATAGTCCTGCTCTTTTTTCTAATACTGCTACTAAAATCGTAAGTCTATTGTAATCAAGTCCATTTGCAGTTCTACGTGGAAAACCAAATATGGTTGGAGTAGTTAGAGCCTGTAATTCTATAAGTAATGGTCTGGTTCCTTCCATACTAGCTACAATTACAGAGCCTGGTGGATTATCTTCTCTTTCTGAAATAAGTACTGAAGAAGGATTAGTTATTTCAACCATTCCCTCATTTTGCATTTCAAACATTCCCACTTCATTAGTAGATCCAAAACGATTTTTTACACTACGTAAAATACGATAAGAAAAATATCTCTCTCCCTCTAGATATAGAACTGTATCTACCATATGTTCTAATACTCTAGGTCCTGCAATGTTTCCTTCTTTAGTAACATGTCCGATTATAATAGTTGTAATTTCATTGCTTTTGCATACTCGCATAATACGAGCTGTAATTTCACGTACTTGGCTTACTGTTCCTGCTGCAGAGGAGATTTCATCAGAATACATGGTTTGAATAGAGTCAATAATAACTAATTTTGGATTTAATTCCAATATATTATTTTCTATTAATTCAATATCTGTTTCTCCTAAAAACAAAATATCGTCATTATTAATGCCAAGTCTATCTGCCCTTAATTTAATTTGTTCTGCTGATTCTTCTCCTGAAACATATAAAACTTTGCCTTCTCCTTGTATTTTATTGCAAAGTTGTAAAATTAGGGTAGACTTACCAATGCCTGGCTCTCCACCTACTAACACTAACGAACCTTTAACTAATCCTCCACCTAATACTCTGTCTAATTCTCCGATACCAGTATGAGTACGTACAGCGTCTTTTCCAATGACTTCATTTAATCGTTTTGGAGTAACGGATTTGCTTTTTTTATCAACACTTCCCGTATCTTTTGCTATTTTTTCTTCATAAAAGCTATTCCATTCATTGCATCCTGGGCATTTTCCTAGCCATTTTGTAGATTCATATCCACAATTACTACATACAAATACAGTTTTTGATTTTGCCATTTTTTCACTCCCTTGTCCGTTTGAAACATTACTTTTACTGACATAAACTTACAAACATTGCGTGAGACCAGCCAAGTCCATTAACCCAATTTGGTTGCATCGTTTCATTGCTAACTTGCTCTGATAAAAATCCATGTTTATTAGCGGTGTTTATAATAAATTCAAGACATTCTTTTGCTTTTCTTTTTTCTCCTGCCTTTTGGTAGTACATTCCCATCCATGCTGTAGAAATTGGCCATGGGCTGTTTCCCTTGCGATAATGGTCTTCTTCAAACCTTAGATATCCCCCTGTATATGTTCTTAATGTCATGTTTATTTTTTCAATTGTGTTTAATACTTTCTTTTCTTTTGGAGAAAATAGTTCAAAAGGAATTACTATTCCTAATTCACTAATATCAGTACGATTGTCATTTTGATTTCTTAAAAATGTCTTTGTTCTTTCATCATATAAATGTTGTAATATGTACTCTTTTATTTCTTCTTGATATTTTGTGGTCTTTGCTTCTAATTTGTTCATTGCTTCCACTTTTAAACGATTTTTAACTTCATATTCTGGTCTTATTACTTCATGTATGTTTTTTATTGATTGGAATGCTGCATAAATTGCTGATAAAGAATATAGATGAACTCCTTCATGCATTTCCCATAAATCATAACTTACTGGCAATTTGTTTCTGTCTTGAGTATGATATGTTTCTTCAATTTCATTTTTTACAACATCTGATTTGTCTACTGTTCCTAATATGTTGTCCATATAAGTGCATAAAAATTTAGCAGCATTTTCACACATTTTATATGTGTCTTTTAAAAACTTAATATCTTTGACTACTTTGTAGTGTTCATAAACTCCAAATATAACACTGGCTGTTTCGTCAATTTGATAGCCCCAACATGGTGCTAGTCTCTCATCTGTGTAAAATCTCTGTTCCCACATTCCATTTTTACTTTGTGTATTTTTGCAAAAATTTTTATAGAATTTTTCTGCTTCTTTAGTCATTTTTAATAAGTCTAATGCTTTTGTAACAAATACGGCATCTCTTGGCCAGCAGTAACTATATCTTCCACACTGTGTCATATTTTCATCAATTTCTACTGCTGCTGAAATTCCACCTGTTTCTGAATTAGTTAAAAGTGGAAATAGCAAAATGCTTCTTTGATATATTTGATTAAATTTTTTGTTGTATTCACTGGTTTCTGGTTTTAGTTGTATTCCTAAATGTTCTTTTACATATTTTTTCCAATATTTTTCTACAGATTGTTGTTCTTTGTTCACATCTAATTTACGAATATCTGATAATTCTTTTTTTATACTGTCTTGTGTTTGTTTTTCTTCGTTTGTTTTGAAATATAAATATATTATAAGTTCCTTTTTTTGTTGTGGTTTTATAGTTCCTATGTCATAACTAATTCCAGAGTCACATGACATTCCTATGTAATCTTTGTCACTTATTACTCCGCTTCCTATATTTTCTTTAATATCGTTTAGTTGATAACTAAGTAATGGAGTGTTTGAAAATGTATACATAGTATAGTCATGGCAATATTGTATTAAAGTATTGTCTTTAATTTCAGAACCTACCATATTATTAATATCGGATAATAGTTTAGCATGTACTATAAAATTAACATTTAAATCTATATTATTTTTATTTTCAAATTCATATTTTTTAACCAAGACGCTATTTTTTATTAAGGCAAAGTCGGTTTGCTTTATGTTTAGATTAAAATACGTATTGGTTATTTTTGTATGTAATACATTAGTATTTTCTGTATAATATTGGTCATATACATTATTAATATCATCGTGTAGATAAATTATGGCAGAGTCATTTATTTTTATTCCTGTTACAAATTCATCTATCCAATTTCTAAAATCTGGTGCAGGATACATAACCCTTAGCAATTCACCTTTATCGGTATAACTTGCTGTTATATTATTCCCACCAATAATTGCATCATTATTATATTTATTTTTCATTAGTTTTTCTCCACAATTCTTACAATTTGTTCTTCAATTTCTTTTAATCTTAGTTTTAGACGGCTAATACTATAGTCATCTGCTTCTTTTCCTAAATATTCTTCTCTAACGATATTTTCCATATCGTCCAATTCTTCTTTTAATATTCTTATTCTATTTATTACATCATTTCGTTCAGTATTATTCCTTACTTTTGGTTCTACTTCTTGTGTCATTGTTAATTTATCATCTAGTGTATAGCTTTCTCCATAATTTGGAATTGTTACTGGAATACTTGTATTTTCTAATATTTTATCTTTTAATACTATTTGTCCTTCTGGTTCACCATGTACTAAAAAAATGTGTTTTGGTTTTGTAATAAATGAGTATACAAAATTTAGAAGCCACTCTTGATCTGCATGTCCTGAGTATCCTTCAATATACTCTATTCTTGCGTTTACTGCAATTTCTTCTCCAAAAATCTTAACTTTCTTTTCCCCGTCTACTAATCTTCTTCCTAGAGTTCCTGGTGCTTGATATCCTACAAATAATATGGTACTGTTTGGATCCCATAAATGATGTTTTAAGTGATGTTTAATTCTTCCTACTTCACACATACCACTAGCAGATATTATAATTGAAGACTCTTGCTTTGCATTTAATTCTTTTGATTCTTCTGCAGTTCTGGTAAATTGAAGTCCTGGAAACTCTAATGGATTATCTCCTGATTCAATAACAGCTTGTGTTTCTTCATCAAATAAATTAGCATTTTCTCTAAAAATTTCTGTGGCAGATATTGCAAGTGGACTATCTACATATACTGGTGCTTTCATTATGCTCTCATATTTTTTCTTAAATTCGTCACTAGTTTGCATATCTTTCAAGTTATTTATTTCATATAATATCTCTTGAGTTCTACCAACAGCAAATGACGGAATTACTACTGTGCCGCCTTTATCTAAAGTTTCTGAAACAATATCTACAAAAAGGTTAGCTTTATCGTCATTTCTCATGTGAAGTCTTGAGCCATATGTAGATTCCATTACTAAATAATCTGCGGTTTCTATCATTGTTGGAGATGATAATAATGGAATGTCATTATTTCCTAAATCTCCTGTAAATACAGCTTTGGTTTCTTTTCCGTCTTCTTTTACCCAAATTTCAATAATTGCAGACCCTAGCATGTGTCCTGCGTCATTAAAACGTACATGAATGTTTTCATCGATTTCTATAATTTCATCATATGAAACTGGTTTAAAAATTTCCATACAGTCTATACCGTCTTGAGCAGTGTATAAAGGTGGTAAAGGTGATTGACCCTGTCTTAATCTTTTCTTATTTTTCCATTCATTTTCTTGTTCTTGAATATGACCACTATCTGGTAGCATAATAGAACACAAATCTCTTGTTGCCTTTGTAGTGATAATTGGATTTCTGTATCCATCTACATATAATTTTGGAAGTCTTCCTGAGTGGTCTATATGTGCATGTGTTAATAGCACAAAATCAATATCTTGTATATTGAAAGCAAATGGCTCACTATTTTCCATTTCATCTCTTGCGCTTCCTTGGTACATTCCACAATCTACTAAAAATTTTTTTCCTGCTCCTTCTACTAAAAAGTTAGATCCTGTTACAGTTTTAGTTGCCCCCAAAAATGTAATTTTCATATTTTTATAAGTCCTTTCCTTGTTTTTTTATTTTATATAAATAGTTTCGTCTTTTTCTTTAGTTTAATTGTTTTATCACTTTGTACTTGAATTCTTGATTCCAATACTTTTTCATCATAATATTCAACATATAGTTTTTCGTCAATAATCTTTATTTCTACTATCATATGGTCTAAGTCAATCATTTTACTATCAAAAATTTTGCTTACTATTTCAAAGTTTGCCTTTTCATCTTCTGTTATTTCGTCTATTACACCTAACTTTCTTGCTTTTTCTAACAAATTCTTTTTACATTTTTGAAAAGCAATTTGTAATTTTGGTATAGATTTTAAAGTATTCCCTTCTTTGTCCAATGGCAAAAACCCATAATAGCGTAGTTCATAAATATATGTTAATACTTCTTGTTTTGTTTGTGCTTTTGCAATTTTGATTTCAAAACAACTTAAAAATATATTGCACAGTTGTATGATTGTATTTCTTATATCTTGATTCTTATCAATATCTAACTTGTTTAAAAATTGAACCTTAGCTTCCACCTCATGTTTGCGTTTTACATATCCCTTTGGCTCAATTAATATGTTACACTGTTTTATCTTTTCTAAAAAATCATTTCTTTCTTTTTCTAATCTTAATACTAAGTGACTTATGCTAAAGATTTTTTCTTTGTTAGGTAATTTTTCGTTTCTTTTAGTGTATTCTTCTTTTAGTAATTCTTTGTTATTTATTATTTTGTCAATATCTTCAATTTGTTTTGTATACTCTTTCTTTTCTTTTGTTTTGTTGCTTATATAATTTTCTTTATCCTGTAATTTTTCTAATTCCTGATTAAAAATGTCTCTTTTTTCTTTCCAAAATTCATATTGTTCATTTTTATCATATATTGATATATCTATAGCTAATTTGCAAAATAAGGTAATAAATTGATTAGCTCTTTTTTCACCATAATTTTCTTTTAAATAAGAAGAAAATAAGTCAAGGTAATCTGCCAAATTACTAGAGTTATTTATCCATTTTTGTATAAATTCGTAACCTGTTAAATATAATATTGTTTGAAAAACAGTGTTTACACTAATATTATCAATTTCTTTTAATACTATGTCCCAAGACCACCCATTAAAGTCACGTATAACTTCTGTTTGATTTATGCGGTTTCCTATGTTTAACAAATTAGAAACTGGTACTTTTAAAGATTGTTTTTCTTGTGGCATAATAATTTCATTTTCTTGCATATTTAAAATACAATTAAATACTAGTAGTTCATTTGCAATTGCAATGATTTCTTGCTTTTCCTTGTCTATTATATACTTTACATTTTTATTTTTTAGCAAACTGCTTGCTTGTGAATCAAACTCAGCAACAATTATTTGATTACATTTTTTATTTATAATATTAAAAATATTTTGTATAAATTCATTTTTATTAGGAACTTGAATTTTTGTTTTAGAATAATCGTTATATCCATTTTCTATTTTATATAGCATACTTAAAAGAAGATTTTTTGTATCTAATGAGAATTTCTTTTTCTCTAAAATCTTCTCTAAGCGATTTGTATAATCTTTAATATTTAATTTTGAAAAAATTTTTTCTTTTTTCTCCATTTTTTCTCTTTCTTTTCATTAGTTAAATTTTTTAGGCATTCTAAAATCTAATCAATAATTCTACTCTTGATTAATATCAGTATCATTATTAGTACTTGGTGCCATTTTTAATTCTTGCCACCTTTCTTTTGACATTAAAACCTCTCTAGGTTTACTTCCTTGATATCCTGATATAACCCCTCTTTCTTCCATTTGGTCAATAATTCTTCCTGCTCTCGCATATCCTACTTTAAATCTTCTTTGAATAAATGATGTTGATGCTTGCCTTGATTCTACTACTGTATCAATGGCTTCCATAAGAAGTGGGTCTGTTCCGTCATCATCTGCAGCTTGTTCTGCTTCTAATTCTTTTTCTGTTTTGTTTGCATTTTCTATTTTCTCTATAATATCTTCATTGTATGTAACTTCACCTTCTGCTTTAATAAAGTCTACTATTTTTTCTACTTCTGAGTCTGATACAAATGCACCTTGCACCCTAGTAGGCTTTGTAGCACCTGCTGGATAAAATAGCATGTCACCTTTACCTAGTAATTTTTCTGCACCTGCCATATCCAAAATAGTTCTAGAGTCTACTTGTGAAGATACTGAGAATGCTATTCTTGATGGAATATTTGCCTTTATAATACCTGTTATAACATCAACAGATGGTCTTTGTGTTGCGATAACTAAGTGCATACCTGCTGCTCTTGCCTTTTGTGCTAAACGACATATAGAATCTTCAACATCTTTTGGAGATACCATCATTAAATCTGCTAACTCATCAATAATGATAACAATTTGAGGTAAGGTTGCATTTCCTTCTTCTTTTTTCATTGCTTCATTATATCCTTTTAAATCTCTAACTCCTTTTGCTGCAAATTTTTGATAACGATCTTCCATTTCTTGTACAGCCCAAGCCAAAGCACCTGCCGCTTTTTTAGGGTCAGTTACTACTGGAATTAATAAATGTGGTATTCCATTGTATACTGAAAGTTCTACGATTTTTGGATCTACCATTAGTAGTTTTACTTCACTTGGTTTTGATTTATATAAAATGCTAGAAATTAATGTATTAATGCAAACACTTTTACCAGAACCTGTTGCACCTGCTATTAAAACATGGGGCATTTTTGCAATATCAGTTACAACCACTTGCCCTGCAACATCTTTTCCAAGTCCGAAAGCTAATTTTGATTTGTGTTCTATAAATTTATTATCTTCAATAACTTCTCTAAAATGTACCATTTCATTTTCTTTATTTGGTATTTCAATTCCTACTGCTTGTTTACCAGGAATTGGTGCTTCTATACGAATACTTTCAGCTGCTAAATTTAGCGCAATATCATCTGCTAAATTAGCTATTTTACTAACACGTACTCCTTCTGCAGGTTTTAGTTCATATCTAGTAATTGCTGGACCTACTGAAACATCTTCTACTTTTGCAGAAACACCAAAACTATATAATGTTTTTTGTAATTGAGTGGCTGTATCTGCTACTGTTTTCTTGCTTCCCCTACTTGTTCTTTTTTCTGGCTCACTCAATAATTGAATTGGTGGAAATTCATAATTTTCGTCTTCAACAGTAACAGTATGTTCTAGTTGTAGTACCTCTTTTGTTTTATCTTCTTTTTGTTCTTCAACTTGTTTAAATAAGTTTGCATCTATTACATTTGGTGAATCCATTGTTCTTGAGTCAATTTTTTCTTTCTTCTTTCCTAAAAATGGTATATCTAATTCATCATTAGTATGATCATATTTTTTACCCATTTTTTTATCATCTGCACCATTTAAGTTAATTGTTAATTGGTCTTCAAATTGGGCTGCCAATTTTTCAGCTTCCATTCTCTCACGCATTCTTCTTTCTCTTTTTGTTTCTCTGCGTGGCTCTTCATCAATTTCATCATAATGTTTTTTACCCTTTATCTCTTTTTGATATTCTGCTTCTCTTTCTTCTTTTCTGTATTGCATGTCATCTAGAAAATTACTAATTAATTCTGCTGGTCTTATACCAAATATGAAAATAAGCATAATTATAGAAATTCCAATCATTAAAATAGCTGCACCCACTGGGCCCAACATTTTTATTAAAGGAAACGCCAAGATTGCTCCAATTGCTCCTCCACCTACATCTCTTTCGCCTTGATAATAGCAATCTTGTATTACATCTGAGAATTCTTTATTGGCATCTATTTTGCATTGAAATATGCTAAACATTGCTGCAATACAAGCAAGAAAAATGACATATTGAATTAGTTTGTGAGTCATGTACTCTCTATCATTATGTGTCATATAAATAGCAATAAGTAATGTTCCAATTGGGATAATATATTTTATAAACCCCATAATTCCGCCAAGCATTGGGCTAAGTTTTGCCCCAATACTTCCTGATTTGGTATAAATTAAAATCATAAGTAAAATACTAAGTAATGCTAAAACTACTACTGCTATATTTATATCTATTTTATTTTTCTTTTTTCTTCCGCGTTTTGCTGCCACTTTCACATTCCTCCTATTGTTTATGTGATTATGTGAGTTATGTGTTCTAACTAACATAAAAAGTCAGAAATCGGAAATCAACATTACATTGATTTTTAATCTCTGACTTCCGATTTCTGACTTCCGAAAAATTTATTTAAGTTCTTGTCTATTATTTTTTATTACTTTTAACGCATCTTCTAATGCTACTTCAATACCAGATAATATACTGTCTGCATAGTCTTTGGTACCTTTTGAAATCTCTCGAGACATTTCATTAGCTGTTTCAATAATTTCTACTTTCTTTTCATAAGCTTTTCTTGTGATTTCATGTTCATCAATCATAGAAATAATTCTATTTTCAGCTTCCTTAATTATCTCGTCTGCTTCGCTTTGAGCTTCAACTAAGATACGTTGTCTTTCTTCTTTTACCCATTTTGCTTGTTTTAGCTCTTCTGGTAGCTTTAGCCTAATTTCTTTAATTATATCTAGAATTTCTTCTTTATCTACTACGCATTTACTAGAAAAAGGTACATTTCTGCTTTTTTCTAGCATATCCTCTAAAGTTTCTAATAAAGTAAATATTTCCATTGGTTTAACCCCTTTCGATTTTTAAGACGCTTAGAATTATACTCTTACAAAAATAAGACTAACTCTTCCATATTTTCTAATATCATCTATCTTTACATTTAATTCTTTTAATTCGAGTAATTCTCGCTTCTCATCATCGGTTTCTATAATTATTGTTCCTTTTTCCTTAAGTAAATTTAATGACAAAATTTTATTAGTAGCATCTACAGCAAAATTAGCTTGATAAGGTGGATCTAAAAATATAAAATCAAATTGTATATTTTCTTGTTTTAATATTTCTAATGCTTTTCTATAGTCTTTTTGAATAATAATAGCCTTATCTGTTAACCTTGTTTTATTTAAGTTACTATATATCATCTTAGTAGCTGAGTGGTTATTTTCACATAGGTATGCTTTTTTAGCACCTCTACTTAAAAACTCTATAGCAATTGCACCACTTCCTGAAAATAAATCTAATATAATAGTATCTTGTATTTCATTTTGTATAATATTAAATAAAGATTCTTTAACTCTATCTAGAGTTGGCCTTGTAGATAAACTTTCAATGGAATTTAATTTAGTTCCTTTTGCTGTTCCACTAATTACTCTCATAATACCTCTAGTATGATATATAATATTTTATAGTTTTCTATTAATATGTCAATAGCTTTAATAAAATTGTAACATTTATTTAATGTAATTGTAATATTATTACATCGCACTTGTATTATATACCAAGCTTGTCTAATTGTAAAGAAATTTTTGTCATTTTAAAAATTTTATTTTTAAATATTCTTAGTTCTATGAAATATGACAACAAAAAATCTGCTATTATTTATAGCAGATTTTTATGTTAGTCTTTATTTACTTCTTTTAATAACTCTAGTTGAGAAATTAATAATGATTCCATTTTAGCTTTATATACATCAAATTGTTTAGCTAATTCGTCTAATTCTTTTTTCTTCATATTAATTTCTTGTTCTAATTCAACAACAGTTTGCTTTGCTTGTGCTTGTGCTTCATTGATTATTTGCTCTGCTTCTTTTTTTGCTAGATTTTTCATATCATCTGCTGCTGTTTGTGCCATTATTAAAGTATTTTGCAATGTGCTTTCAATATTTTTATATTTTCCAATTCCCTCTTGTAATTCCTCTAGTTTATTTTTATTGTCTGTAATTTCTCTATATAATTTTTCATAGTCTGCTGTTAATTCATCTAAGAAATCATCTACCTCTTCTACACTATATCCATTCATCATTTGTTTTGCAAATTTTTTATTTTCTATATCTAAAGGTGTTAGCATAATTATTCCTCCTAAATTTTCTTGTTGTACAGTAAAATTCTTCCTATTTTACTATAAATAAAATTAGGATAGCATTAAATTATTGCTATCCAATTATCATTATTATTGATTATTTCCATTTCTTAGCCATGAAACAGATAATTTTTTAACTTCTTCTCTTGCCATTTCATTTTCAATATCATAATTAACTGGTGCAATTAAAATAATAGAGTTAGATATTTTTTCCATATGTGCATCTAAAGCACGTACAGCACCTGAAGCAACATCTACGATTCTTCTTGCAACATCTTTATTTACATATTCTAAATTAACAATAACTGATTTTTTTTGTTTTAATAAATCACAAATAGTAGCAGCTTGTTCAAAAGTGGTTGGTTGAGAAATAACCATTTTTACTTGTTGTACTTGTGGCATGTTAACTACTTTACTATTCTTTCTTCCCCATAATTTTCTTTCTTCTTGCTCTTCATAATCTTCTTCTACTTCTTCTTCATCTTCATAGCCTTCTAATTCTTCTTCATCTTCTGGTTCTTCTGCTTGGTTTACTCCTAATAAACCCCATACTTTTTCCATAATAGCTCCTGCCATTTAATTACCCTCCTAATTTTTTTATGTCTTTCGTTTTTCTGCTACTAGTATCTAACTTTTTTGTTTTCTTGTCAATAGTTTTTTTGTTTGTAATAATAATTTAATATTATTGTAATATTTCTGTAATATTTTTTAGTCGTTTAGTATCGGTTTTTTTAAAATTTCGTCATATAATGTCAGTGTTTTTCTTCCATTTATTTCTTCTGCTGAATATCCTAGATCTTGTAATTCTGTGTTTGTATAATTTTCTACAATAGAATATTTTTCATTTTTCTTGGTTACTTTAATCCAAATTTTATCTTGATAACCTGCTCTAGTTCTTACTACATATGATACTTCATTATCTCCTTTTTGTTCTGTTCCTATTGCACTATTTGGAACCTTTTTACCACTATGACTCCACCAAATAATGTCAAATGAAATTTTTCTATAGCTTACTAGCTCTTGTACTTGTTCTGTTAATTCTAATACTAATATTACTTCATTATCTTCATATGAAATATATTGTACAGTTCCATACACTTCTGCATTATTTGGAAGTCTTATTTTTATTTTATCATCCAATTTTACATTCTTTGCCTGTTCTGAATCTAAAATACAAGCTATATAACATTTGAAATTATTTATAATTTTTCCGCCCTCTTGGCTATCTGCTACAACTTGACCTGTTTTTATATCTAATTTGTTTAGTGTATCCTTGGTTAAATTACTAAAATTACTTGGTGTTAATATTTCTTCATATCCGTCTAGTTTGTATGAAACCACTCCACTAATTGGAGCCTTTAAATACTCTGAGCCTTTATTTAATTGATTTTCATATTTGCTTCTTTCATCAATAAGTTTTTTTAAATACGACCCTGCTGGGCTATAGTCACCCGCTATTTTGGCTTTTTTAGTTATATTATTACTTATATCTTTTTTGGCTTCACGAATGTCTTGAAGATTATTTACTTCCATTAAAGATGTAACTTTTTCTTGTATTTGTTTTTCCAAGGTTCTTATATCGCTCGTAAGTATTCCTTTTTCTCCTGTCATGGTTTCTTCCATTGCTTCATCTATTTTAACATCTAAATCTTCAATCTTCTTTTTTAAGCTTTCTTCTCCACTAGAATAGTAACGAAAAATTGCTTCATTTTTTCCTACTCTTTCTCCTTCTGTTTTTATTTGAACCATTCCATTTTTATAGTTAGAACCTTTTACTACTGTTTCTTCTCTAATTATATATCCTACAGAAGACTCTTCTTGAACAATTTTTCCTTGTTCTACTGTAAATGTATCTGTTGGATTTTTAATTAATGCTATAACTTTACAGGCACAATAAATAACAAGAACTAGTATGATTAAAAATATTAACAATAATTTTTTATTTTCCTTAATATCTTTAATAGTAATTCCTTTATTGTTTTTTCTTGTTTTTTTACTTTTTTGTACCGTTTTTGATTGTCTTACTGATTGCTTTTTTGGCGTTTTCTTAGTTGTGGTTTTCTTCCTTCTCTCCACTATAATCCTCCAAAATCATTTGTATATTCTTTTCTTTCGGGTCTAATCCATTAATCCATTTTATATCTTTATTTTTTCTGAACCAAGTTAACTGTCTTTTAGAATACCTTCTTGTTTCTTGTTTCAATATTTCAATCATTTCATCCTTAGTTATATTTCCTTGTAAATAGCTAACTACTTCTTTATATCCTAGCCCTTGCATAGCTGTAGGAAAATGATTATATTTTTTTACTAAATTTTGAACTTCTTCAATTAATCCTTGCTTTATCATAATGTCTACTCTTTTATTTATTCTATCATAAAGTTTTTCTCTATCCATATTTATTGCATATATAAGATAGTCATAAGGTGGCTGTTCATTTCTAGACTCTATTTCTAGTTGTGTTTTTGTTTTTCCTGTTTGATGATAGATTTCTAAAATACGCATAATGCGTTTTTTATCATTGCTACTTATTTTTTTAATTGCTTCTGGGTCTATTTTCTTAGCTTGTTCATATGCTTCATCTAATCCTTTATCATTTATCATTTTTTCTAATGACTTACGATAGTCAATGTCTAATTCTATTTCTGGGTACTTAATATTGTATACTAAAGTATCAACATAAAGTCCTGTTCCTCCTACTATAATAGGAACTTTCCATTTATTCAAGATTTCCTCAATCTTATTTTTTGCATCTATTTGAAAATCTGCCACACTGTATCTTTCATCAGGTGATATAAAATCAATTAAGTGATGTGGTATTCCTTGCATTTCTTCTGGAGTAGGCTTTGCTGTACCTATATTCATATCTTTATAAATCTGCATAGAATCACAAGATACAATTTCTCCATTTATTTTTTTTGCAAGTTCAATAGCTAGTCCTGTTTTACCAGATGCTGTTGGACCACAGATAACAATTACTTTTGGCTTGTTTTGCATTTTATTCTCCCTCTACTTGCTTACAGTTTGTAAAATAGCAGTAATTCCATTTTGAATATCCTTAAAATAGAAAAATTCTATAATTAATGCTATAATTAAAATAATACCTAATAAAATACAGCGATTTCTAAATGGTTCGAATTTTAAACTTTTATTTTGAAATTTTCTGTAAGAGCTTGCTAAAAATGGCATTATTATAATTATATTTACTGGTACAAAAGCAAATGTTACTAGATTTTTGCATGTTTCTTTTGCATTGCCTAAGTCAATATCTTTTGTTGCTATCCAATAAATAGATGTAACTAGAGCATACATAACTGCAATTGCCACTACAATAAATATTCCTTTTGACTTCTTATCCATATCTTTTCCTAAAAAGTGGTATGTTAATAAAATTGCTACTATGTTCAATAATAAAATACAAATATATATAAATGTAAGCATATTTATCTCCTTATCTTCTTGAAAATTTTCTTTCTATATCATTTTTTGTCATTTTAATAGCAGTTGGCCTACCATGTGGGCAAGTAAATGGATTTGGTAATACTAATAATTGTTCCATTAATTTATCTACTTCTTCCTTTGTTAATGCCATATTTGCTTTTACTGCAGCTTTACATGCTATTGTTGCAATAAATTTTTCTTCTTTTTCTTGCTTTGCAGTTCTTGCTATCGTATTAATTTCATCAAGAGTTTCTAGAAATAATTCTTTTGTTTCTAAATCTAAGCAAATATTAGGAACTCCACTTAATTTAATAGTATTTTCTCCAAATTCTTCTAATGTAAATCCTGCTTTTCTGAACATATCCATATTTTCTTTTGCAATATCCATTTCTTTATGTGACAAGTTAATAATATCTGGTAATAGCATTAGTTGTGAGTCCTTTTGATCATCGCTGTAATAATTTTTCTTTACCTTTTCATATAAAATTCTTTCATGTGCTGCATGTTGATCTAAAATATATAATTCTTTGTCTAATTCTAAAATTATATAAGTAGAAAATGCTATTCCAATAAATTTATAATCTGGAATTCCTGGTTTTTCTTCCTTTGGAAAAATAGAAACATTTTCTGCAGTTTTCAATTCTTCTGGTTTTAGTTGATATTTTTCTTGTTCTTCTTTAAGTTTTTCCGCTTCCTTTTCAGCTTCTTTTTTAGCTTCTACTGGCATGCTTCCAAAAGTACGTATATACATTTCGTCAAAATCTTCTATTTGTGGGTCTATTTTTAAGTTTTCTAATTGTTTGACACCTTCCATTAATTTTTCATTAACTTCTTTAGTGTCTAATACTTTAGTTTCCATGTTGTCTAATTGCTTTGTATCTTCAACTTGTGTAATTACTTCTGCTTTTTTTGGAACTGTAAATGGGTCTTCTGCTTCATTCTTCTCTTTCATTCTTCTAAATAATCCACCAAATCCAAATTTCTTTTCTTCATCATCTTCCATATTTTTATTAAATTTTAATTCTTCTGCAACTTTTGCAGTTGTCATAACAGTAGCTGTATTATCGATTTTTTCTGAAATAGGATTATCATTTACAAAATCTGTTTTTTCTCTTTCGGTGTCTGTTACTAAATCTCCTTTTAGCATGGTATCTTTAATAGCATGATATACAGCTTTAAATACTTTATTTTCTTCTTCGAATCTGACCTCTAATTTTGCAGGATGTACATTAACATCAACTTTTTGTGGATTCATTTCAATGTTTAATACTAAAAATCCATATTTTCCGATTGTAATTAGGCCTTTATATGCCTGTTCTGCAGCAGTTGTTAGTGTTTTATCCTTTATATATCTTTTATTTACAAAAAATAATTGGTTAGTCCTATTAGAACGTGCAATCGCTGGTTTTCCAATTACTCCAGTAATGTGCATGTCTTCATATGTATAGTCTACATCTAAAATATTTTCTGCAATGTCTTTTCCATAGATGCTGTAAATAGTTGCTTTTTGTTCATTATTACCTGGTGTTTGTATAATTGTTTTTCCGCTATTGGTTAATTTAATAGCAACTTCAGGGTGTACTAATGCAATTCTTGTTACAACATCTTCAATATATCCTGCTTCTGTAAAATCTTTTTTAAGAAATTTATATCTAACAGGTGTATTAAAAAATAGGTCAGTAATTACAATAGTAGTTCCCTTTGGGCAACCTGTTTCTTCTTTATTAATAATTTTTCCACCTTCTATTTCTATTTTATATCCAATTTCATTTTCTTCAGTTTTAGAAGTCATAGAAATTTTACTAATTGCTGCTATACTTGCTAATGCCTCACCTCTGAATCCCATAGAAGTAACTGTTTCCAAGTCTTCTGCTTTTCTAATTTTAGAAGTAGCATGCCTTTCAAATGCTATTTCCATATCATCTGGTGCTATTCCTTTTCCATTATCTGTAATACGAATGTATGAAATACCACCATTTTTAATTTCTACATTAATTGAAGTTGAGCCCGCATCAATAGAGTTTTCCATTAATTCTTTTACAACAGATGCTGGTCTTTCTATTACTTCTCCTGCTGCAATTTTGTTAATTGTGTTATCATCTAATAATACTATATTTCCCAATTTTTTTCCTCCCAATTTTATCCGTTTTCTTCTTTGGACAAATTATATCATTATTTTTTTATTTTTTGTATAGTTTTTAGTCAGTTTTTTTATTTTTTTGTTCTTGGGTTAATACTTGAGGTACAACTATCAATATAGTAACACTTTTTTAAAAAAAGAATATTATATACCATACTAAAGAACTAAAAAATTAATGTTCATAGGGAGGTATAGAAATGGGATGTTGTAATAACGGAGAGCTTTTATGGTTCATAATCCTATTCTTGTTACTTTTCTGCTGCGGTGGAAACAATTGTGGATGTAACAATGGATGTGGTTGCTAATTTCTAGTTACTTATATTTGAAAGGAGGGAAAAGTTATGTCAGAAAACAGAGGTTGTGGATGCGGTTTCGGTGATGATTGCTGCATTTGGATTATTATTATCCTTGTTTTAATCTGCTGCTGTGGTGGCGGTAGAGGAGGTTGCTGCTAATAGCTAATATCTCTAATAATCGAGTAGAGGATAATTCTTAATGAATTT
>CANRPQ010000001.1 GCA_947632525.1 uncultured Clostridia bacterium | reverse complement strand
AGCAGAGATGAAACATTAAGAAGAATGGCATTGAAAGCAGAAATAGAAAGAATGGATAATGAGCAAAGAATGTATGAGGCAAGAAGAAATGCAAAATTAGAAATTGCAAAAAACATGCTAGAAGAAGGAATAGATATAGAAAAAGTAATGAAAATAACAGGATTAACAAAGGAAGAAATGGAGAAAATAAAATAACTTTTATAATAAAAAAATCAAAAAATATTTCAGAAATGAATTATATACACGTAGACTAAATTACAATATGGTATGTGCAATACAAACAACACATGCCATATTTTCATTATAAAACAAGAGAACATTTTAAAAACATAATTGACGAAAAAATATAGATAGTATAATATTATAAATATAAAATAATATTTTATAAAAATAAAAAGGAAGGTAAAATTATGGAAGAAAAATTATTAGCTGCAAAGCAAATGCTTGAAAAATATGGACAAGAACATTTATTAAAATTCTATGATAAACTAACAGATGAAAAAAAGAATGAATTATTAAACACTATTTTAACAACCGATTTTAAACAAATGCAAGAATTATATGAAAGTACAAAAATAAAACCACAATTTGACAATGCAAAAGTAGAGCCAATAGATCACACAACAAAAGAAGAGTTGTCTAAAGAAGAGTTGGAAAAATATACTTCTATAGGTGAAGAAGTAATAAAAAAAGGAAAACTAGCAGTGGTTACTATGGCAGGTGGACAGGGTACTAGATTGGGACATAATGGTCCAAAGGGAACATATGACCTAGGGCTAGAATCTCATAAATCAATATTTGAAATTCTATGTGATACAATAAAAGAAGCGAGCCAAAAATACGATGCCATTATTCCTTGGTACATCATGACAAGTGATGCAAATAACAAAGACACTATTGAATTTTTTGAAAAGAATGAATACTTCGGATATCCAAAATCTGCATTTAGCTTTTTCATTCAAGGAAAATTACCAATGATAGATACTAATGGAAAAATTTTATTAGATGAAGACGGTATGATGAAACAAGCAGCAGACGGTCATGGTGGTATTTTTGAAGCAATGAGAAAAAATGGTGTACTTTATGATATGAAAGAGAAAGGAATTGAATGGGTTTACATTGGTGGAGTAGATAATGTTTTAGCTAAAATGGTGGATCCAGTGCTTACAGGATTAGCAATTAGCCAAAATAGCCTTATGGCCGGTAAAAGCCTAGTAAAAGCAAACCCTGAAGAAAAAGTAGGAGTATTCTGCATTAAAGACGGAAGGCCAAATGTTATTGAATATACTGAAATTTCAAAAGAATTAGCAGAAATGACAGATGAAAAGGGAGAACTTATTTATGGTGAATCACATATTTTATGCAATGAATTTAATATAGCAGCATTGGAAAAGATTAGTCAAAATAAGCTACCATATCATGTTGCATTTAAAAAAGCTAATTATTTGGGACCAGAAGGAAAAGTTATAGTTCCAACAGAGCCAAATGCATTTAAATTTGAGGCATTTATATTTGATGCATTTTCAACAGTAGATAAAATGACCATTTTAAGGGTAAAACGTGAAGAAGAATTTGCTCCTGTAAAAAATGCAGAAGGAGTAGATAGCCCTGAAACAGCAAGAGCATTATATAAAGCATATCATCATATTAATTAATAAGTAAGGGGGGAAAGATTAAATGGAACCATATATTGAAAAATATTTACAATGGATTGAAAGTCCAGTTATAAAGGAAGAAGATAAGGAAGAGTTAAGAAAAATAGAAAATAATACAAAAGAAATAGAAGATAGATTTTATAAAGACCTAGAATTTGGTACAGCAGGATTAAGAGGAATTATAGGAATGGGAACTAATCGAATGAACACATACACAGTAACAAAAGCAACACAAGGATTAGCAAATTATATTATCAAAAAAGGTGGACAAAATAGAGGAGTTGCAATTGCTTATGATTCTAGAAGAATGTCACCAGAATTCAGTGAACAAGCAGCACTTTGCTTAAATGCAAATGGAATAAAAACCTATCGCTTTGACTCTTTAAGGCCAACACCTGAATTATCTTTTGCAGTAAGAGAACTGGGATGTATTGCGGGAATAGTAGTAACAGCAAGCCATAACCCACCTGAATATAACGGGTATAAAGTATATTGGGAAGACGGAGCCCAAATTGTAGAACCAACTGATAAAGAAATAATAGAAGAAGTTAATGCAATAACTGATTTTGCTACAATAAAAACAATGGATAAATCATTAGCAGAAAGTAAAGGATTATATAATACTATTGGAGAAAATATTGATAAAAGATATATAGAAGAACTAAAAAAATTAGTAGTAAATCAAAAAGCAATTGATGAAACGCAAAAAGATATAAAAATAGTATATACACCACTTCATGGAACAGGTAATATTCCTGTACAAACTATTTTAAAGGAATTGGGATTTGAAAATGTATATGTAGTTCCAGAACAAGAAAAGCCAAACGGAGAATTTCCAACTGTTGAATATCCAAACCCAGAAGATCCAAAAGCATTTGAATTAGCATTAAAATTAGCTAAAGAAAAAGATGCGGATATTGTTTTAGCAAATGACCCTGATGCTGATAGATTAGGAGTGTATGCTAAAAATAAAGAAACCGGTGAGTATATTAGATTTAACGGAAACATGACAGGAAACCTAATTGCAGAATATATATTATCTCAAAAGCAGTTAAATGGAACATTACCTAAAAACGGTGCTATAATTAAAACAATAGTATCTTCTAATTTAACTGATGCAATTGCTAAATCATATAATGTAAAGTTATTTTCTACTTTAACAGGATTTAAAAATATTGCAAAAATTATTCGACAATTTGAAGAAAATAATAATGAATATACTTGTTTATATTCATATGAAGAAAGTTATGGATGCATTATTGGAACGCATGCAAGAGATAAAGACGGAATAGTAGCAGTTATGACTTTGTGTGAAGCGGCATGTTATTATAAGCAAAAGGGAATGACATTATGGGATGCAATGCTTGCTATTTATGAAAAATATGGATATTATGAAGAAAAACAGTTTTCTATAACATTAAAAGGTTCTGAAGGTGCAGAACAAATAAAACAAATGATGGAAAAAATGAGAAACAACCCACCAAAAGAAATAGCAGGGGAAAAAGTATTGTCTTTCGGAGACTATCAAAAACAAATAATTCATGATAATGAAACAGAAAAAGAGACGAATACAAACTTGCCAAAATCAAATGTATTATACTTTGACTTAACAAATGATAGCTGGTGCTGTGTACGTCCTTCTGGAACAGAGCCAAAAATTAAATTCTACATGGGCGTCAAGGGAAAAAGCTTAGGAGATGCAGAACAAAGACTAGATAAATTAGAAAACGCAATGAAAGAAATTATAAAATAATATTAAATAAAAAGTTGTCAAATAACTGACAACTTTTTTTAATACTTTGAAACTTATTTAAACTCCTTCCAACCATTAATTTGAGCTCTTTTAATAGCTCCAATCATATTACTACGTATTGTAGGAATTTGTTTTTCCCAACCTACAATCATGTTTTTCATATCTTCTCTTTTAGAAATACCGTCCATAGGGCATACTTTAGGCATAGCTTCAATATTTGCACGTTTTACAAATTTTTTAATTTCCTTTTCAGGAGTATCAATTAAAGGTCTAATCAAGGTGATTTTAGAACGATCCATATAACTAACAGGAGCAAAAGTAGATAAATTACCAGCATATAAAAAATTCATTAAAAAAGTTTCTAAAGCATCATCTTGATTATGACCTAAAGCTATTTTATTACAACCTTCTCTAATTGCTACAGAATTTAAAATACCCCTACGTAAATTAGCACATAAAGAACAAGGATTTTTTTCTTTTCTAATATCAAAAACAATTTCTTTTATATGAGATTCTTCTATTACAATTGGAACTCCAATTTCTTCACACCTTTTATTTAAAAAATCTTTATTAAAAAATTCAAAACCAGGGTCTACACTAATTGCTAATAGCTCAAAATGAGCAGGATAAAATCTTTGCAAAGCTTTTAAACTCATAAGCAAAGTAAAAGAATCCTTCCCACCAGAAAGACCTACTGCAATTTTATCACCATCTTGAATCATATTATATGTTTCAATAGTTTTTCTTAAATAACTTAAAATTCGTTGCATAATTAATACCCCTCTATAACAGCACATTTTAATAAATAATTACAAAATTATTATAACATATCAGTCAATAGCAGTTAAAATACATCCTTAAATTTAAAAATCAATATTAGCAAAACTATGGATATTAACTTGCGTTAAATAAAAAAATATCGTATAATTAATATTGCATTTATAATACAACAAATATATGTGTCTATAGCTCAGTTGGATAGAGCGCTCGCCTCCTAAGCGAGAGGTCGCAGGTTCAATTCCCGCTAGGCACACCACTTTATTATTTAAGAAAAATTTATTCAATTATTTAAAGAGTAAAATATAAGTAAAAATAGGAGTATTATGACTGAACAAGAAAAATTTATGAAGGAAGCCCTAATACAGGCAAAAAAAGCATATGAAAAAGAAGAAATTCCTGTAGGTGCAGTAATTGTAAAAGATCATAAAATAATTGCAAGGGCATATAATGAAAAAGAGTACAAGCATGACTCTACGAAACATGCAGAAATATTAGCTATACAAAAAGCAAGCAAAAAATTAAATTCATGGAGATTAACGGATTGTGATATGTATGTCACATTGGAGCCTTGTAGCATGTGTGCAGGAGCACTTATTCAATCAAGAATGGGAAAAGTATATATTGGCACAATGGATGAAAAAACGGGCAGCTGTGGCTCAGTACTAAATCTTTTAGAAGACTATACTTTTAATCATAAAGTAGAAGTAGAAACTGGAATTTTACAAAATGAATGTGAAAGCATATTAAAGCAATTTTTCAAAGAATTACGAAATAGTAAAAAAGAAAAATAAAAAGCACAAAATTAAGAATAAAGCAAATAAAAAATATAAATTTAATACAATCATAAGGAGCAGTATCGAAGAGGTCATAACGAGGTTGATTCGAAATCAATTGGGTGTTTTCAAAAACGCCACGTGGGTTCGAATCCCACCTGCTCCGCCAATAAAAACATAGAAAGGAATTAATCTAAAAAATTTTTAGATTACATAAGAAAATGATAACAGAAAAAAGAAAACAAACAATTAAATTAATACTATCATTAACATTACTTGCATTATTATTTATTTTTGTAATAATAATGATGATAAAGTATGAAGTAGAAGGCGAAACAAATATGCCATATAACCTATCAAAAATAATAGTAGTCGGAACAGTGGAAGGAATGGAAAAAGGAGATAGTAATAAAAAAGAATGGGATATGGATATTTATCAAAACAATGATGTTCTTTTTTATATTGACAAAAATCCAAAAAACACATCGGATGAATTAATTAAAAGTGTAAAAATAAGTAATATTAATATAACTAAAGCTCCACAAAAAGGAACTGTAAAAGCATATATGCCAAATAGTAAGGCAGGAAGAGCATATGTATATGATGATCAGTTTTTAGTTCAAGAGAAATTGGAATATAAAGGTGCAAGCCAAAGTAGTTCTACAAACCTAGAAATAGGAAGTAAAGGCGGAAGTGCTAAAATTTGTTTTAGTAACACTTCAATTGGAAATTATAAATCAAAAAAAGATACAGAAATGGTTCATAATAGTACATTATTAAAAAAAATAGAAACAACTAATGCAGAAATCAGTTTTAGTGTTTCATTTGATTTTATGATAGAAACTACTGAAGCGAAATATCAAGCCGAAATTTCATTAAACTTACCTACAGATAATTTAGATGAAGAGGAAAAAAGCTATTTAGAAAAAACAGATATGACTGATGTTGTATTTAAAAGAGTGAAATAACTTAGAAATTGTACTTGCTAAAATAGCATAAAAAGTATATAATACAAAGGTATGAAGCTTAAGCTTCTAGCCATTGTATGGAGAATAAAGCCAATAGAAGCCTATGAACCTTGTCAGGTCCGGAAGGAAGCAGCAATAAGTAGATACTTCTGTGTGACATTTATTCTCCATAGAGTGACTAGAAAAAGCGCTTTATACCTTTTATTTTGAATTAAAGAGGTGAAAAACACATGTCATATACAGCTTTATATAGAAAATTTAGACCTTTAAAATTTGAAGATATGGTAGGTCAAGAACATATAACTCAAACCATTAAAAATCAAATAATAGCAGGAAGAGTAGGTCATGCATATTTATTAAATGGAGTTAGAGGAACAGGAAAAACTACTACAGCAAAAATATTAGCAAGAGCAGTTAACTGTTTAAATGCACAAAATGGGGAGCCATGTAATGAATGTGAAATTTGTAAAGCTGCCTTATCAGGTTCTTTAACAGATATTGTAGAAATGGACGCAGCATCTAATAATAGTGTAGATGATATTAGGGCAATTCGCGATGAAGTAAACTTTTTACCAACTTTAGCAAAATATAGAGTATATATTATTGACGAGGTTCATATGCTATCAACAGGTGCATTTAATGCCTTATTAAAAACACTAGAAGAGCCACCAGCACATGTAAAATTTATTTTAGCAACAACAGAACCACAAAAATTGCCAGCGACAATCCTTTCAAGGTGCCAACGTTTTGACTTTAAAAAAATATCTAATGAAGATATTAGTAAAAGGTTACAATTTGTATGTGATGAAGATAAAATTGAAATAACAAAAGAAGCAATAAATATTATTTCTGTTTTGGCAGAAGGAGCAATGAGAGACGCTTTAAGCATTTTGGAAAGATGCTTACAAGAAAGCAATGAAAAAATTGATGAAGATTTAGTAAAAGATTTAGTAGGAATTCCAAAGCTAACATTCATAGAAAAAATTGTACAATCAATTACTGATAATGATATAGAAAAAACAATTAAATCAGTAGAAGAAGTTATACAAGAGGGAAAAGACTTAACTAATTTACTATGGGAATTAATAAAGTACACAAAGGATGTTTTAGTTTGGAAAACTACGGGAAAACTACAAATATATAATGAAGAAGAATTAAAAATAATTGCTAATATAGCGGAAAAGGTATCAAAAGAAAGACTTTTACAAATAATATATACATTATCTGAGCTAGAAAATGAAATGAAATGGTCATCACAAAAAGCAGTATTATTCGAAGTAGCAATGATTAAATTATGTCAGCCAGTTATAAATATGCAAAATTCAGAATCAGTAGAAGTAAGTAATGTAGAACTAGAAAATTTAGTAAATAGAATAACAATATTAGAAAAAAAAGTATCACAATCTAATTCTACAAATTCAAAAAATGATAAAAAACTTGAAAATACAGACCCATTTGAGGTTAAAACAAAAGAAAAAGTACAACCAAGCAAAAAAGATATAAAACATGAAGCGGTAGACTTGAGCAAATTAAATATTAGTGAATTAGAATTTTGGCCAAAAGTTATAAATCAGCTAAAAGAAGAAAGAAAAATGCTATTAGCAACAAATTTAATAAATACTATAGCAACATTAATTAATGACATGACTGTAGGAATTGTATTTAAAACTGGGTTAACACCATTTGTAAAAAGCATTATGGAAAGGCCAGAAAACATGCAAGAACTAACCAGATTAGTTTCAGTAGAATGTGGTAAAGAAATGAGAATCAAACTATTGGATAGCAAAGATGAAATTCTAAAACAAAAGGCAAAAGAAGAAAAAAATCCAATACAAGATTTAGATATTCCAATTAATGTAATAGAAGAATAAGATGTTATTAAAATAAAAAATATAAAAATTTAATGTAATGAACCATAGTTCATTTAAAAAGATAGGAGAGGAAAATATGTCAAGAAGAGGATTCCCAGGAATGGGCGGTGGATTTGGTGGAATGAACATCAACCAATTAATGAAAGAAGCAAAAAAGATGCAATCAGATATGGAAAAATCTCAAACAGAACTTGCAGCTAAAGAATTTGATGCAAGTGTAGGTGGGGGAGCCGTTTACGTAAAAGTAAATGGAAGCAAAGAAGTAAAAGAAATTAAAATAAAAAAAGAAGCAGTTGACCCAGATGATGTAGAAATGCTACAAGACTTGATTTTAAGTTGTGTAAATGAAGCTTTACGAAAAGTAGATAGTGCACAAGCACAAGAATTCGGAAAATATAATATACCAGGATTAATGTAAATGTTTCTTAACAATAAAAGGAGATAAACAATGTCATATTATTCACCATCAATAGAAAAACTAATAGAAGCATTTGAAAAATTGCCTAGCATTGGTAATAAAACAGCTGCTAGGCTTGCGTTTCATATTTTAGATGCAAGTCAGGAAGAAACCAATGAATTTGTACAAGCAATTTTAGAAGCAAAAAAGAATCTAAAATATTGTTCACAATGCTATAACATTTCAGATACTGATCCATGCCCTATTTGTGGAAACCAAAATCGTGATCACACTACTATCTGCGTAGTAGAAGATGTAAGAGATGTAGTAGCTATGGAAAGAACCCACGAATTTAAAGGAGTATATCACGTATTACATGGAAGTATTTCACCAATGAATGGAGTGGGCCCAGATGATATTAAAATTAAAGAATTACTTTCAAGATTAATGAATAATGAAGTGAAGGAAATTATTTTAGCTACAAATCCACGAGTAGAAGGGGAAGCAACAGCTATGTATATTTCAAAGCTAGTAAAGCCATTGGGAATTAAAGCAACAAGAATAGCACACGGAATACCAGTTGGTGGAGATTTAGAATATACAGATGAAGTTACTTTAAGTAAAGCACTAGAAGGAAGACGAGAATTATAATGTCCGTTTAGGGACGTTAGTTAAGCGGACATTTTTTAAGCTAAAATATACACCTTTAATTTATAATTCTAAAGGTGTGTAATAAATTAACATATTTAATTAATACCATTTAATAAAATTTCACAAATATTTTTTGTGGAATTTTTTTTCGATAATAATTTTGCAGAATATTTCATTGCTTCTAAATTTTTATCAGACTCAAAAAATTTAAAAACAATTTCATATGGATTATCAGTACTTTTTATCCAAACGCCAACTCCATGATTTTCTAAAAATTGTGCATTTTCTTCTTCTTGACCAGGAATTGGATTAATAATTAACATAGGTAATTCAGAAGCTAAGCTCTCTGTAGTAGTAAGACCGCCAGGTTTTGTTACAACAGCACAAGAAATATGCATAAGTTCAGGAACCTTATCGGTAAAACCTAGTACACGAACTCTATCTTCAGAATGATATTCTTTAACAACATTTTCAAACATTTCTTTTATTTTTTCATTTTTACCACTAACTGCTACAATTTGGTAATCTAAAGCTTTTTCTATTAAAGCTTTTAAAATCAATACAGTTTTTTCTTTACCAAGTCCAAATTCTCCCCCTGCGAAGAATAATATAACTTTTTTATCAAGAGATAAATCAAACATTTCATAAATTTTTTTGCTATCAAAATTTTCAAAAAATCTACTAGACATAGGAATTCCTGTAACATAAATCTTTTTTTGAGAAATTCCATACTTAATCATATCTTGCTTCATATTATCATTAGAAACGAAAAAGGCATCAGTATATTCATGACCAACTAGCCATTGTTTATGCACAGCAAAATCTGTCATAATAGTTGCGAGCTTACAAGAAATAAAGCTCTTCTTTTTCAAATAACTACACATTTGACTACTAAATGGATGAGTTGAAATAATTAAATCCGGATTTTTTTCTTGAATTAAATGATATAATTTTCTAGACATAATTTTATTACTATCAGTACTAATTTTAGAAATAATGCCCTTCTTCGAATCAGAATAAACCTTTCCCCATAGCTTAGGTGCACTTTTTGCCATTTGCCTATATGCACCAGTAGTAATTTTTTCAATTTGTTTATTAATATATTTCATACAATCAATAATTTCAACTTCTACATTATCATAATTTTCAGCTATATATTTTTGAACTGACTTTGCAGCAGATAAATGTCCGCCACCATAAGATGCATAAAAAATTAAAATATTTTTCATAGCTAATTCCTTCCTTGCCAATACTATTTATAAAAGGCATAAAATTATTACTATTAATTCTATTTTCAAATTTCTATAAATTCATTAAATTACTACAATAAAATTGTATCATACATTTTGCAAAATTTGAATAATTTTACAAAAATTGAACAAACTATCAGTAGAAAAAATGAAAAAGGAGATTTGAATGGAAAAGAAAAAAATATTAATTAAAGCAATATTAATTGTATCAATCGCTTTAATTACATTTTTAATTATTTTTACAATTTTAAATTTAATACAAAAAGAAGAAGTACAAGCGGCAGACAGTGGAAATACTTCAGATGTACAATTATTAGCCAGAGCAATTAATGGAGAAGCAAGAGGAGAGCCTTATGAGGGGCAGGTTGCAGTAGGGGCTGTTATTTTAAACCGTGTAAAAGATTCAAAATTTCCAAATACAATTGCAGGTGTAATTTATCAATCAGGTGCATTTACAGCAGTAGCTGATGGACAAATAAATGTACCAATTGATTCAAGCTCCAGTGTAGTAAAAGCTGCTCAAGATGCTTTAAATGGGTGGGACCCAACAGGGGGAGCCATTTATTATTTCAACCCAGCAACAGCAACCAACAAATGGATTTGGTCAAGACCTGTTATAAAAACAATTGGAAAACATCGTTTTTGCCGTTAACTATAAATTTAGTTAATTAAATATAAAATTTAGAAAGGACCTTAATGGTATGGAAACAAAAACAAATAAATTGGTAGATTGGAAAAATCGATTAAAAGATAGACACATGTTAAGTGTAATTGTAGTATTGATAGCAATCATTATTGCTTTGGGAGTATGGATATATAAAAAACAGGTTGATTATAGACAAGCTTCAGAAAATCAATATAATATGGCGTTTTTTGAATTAGTAGATTATGTGCAAAATGTAGAAACATACCTTGCAAAATCTTTAATTTCCAGTACGCCAGAGCATGGGGCAGAAACCCTAACTAATGTATGGAAAGAGGCAAACTTAGCACAAGTTTACTTATCAAGACTTCCAATAGAAAGTGTTGAACTAGAAAAAACTGAAAAATTTTTAAATCAAGTTAGTGATTATAGTTATTCACTTTCTAGAAAAAATATTAATAATGAAAAATTATCAGATGATGATTTTAAAAATTTAAAAGAATTACATGATTATAGCGTAGACTTAGAAAATACACTAAATCAATTATCTACTGATATGAATGACGGTAGAATAAGTTGGGGAGAATTAACTAAAAAAGGTACAACATCATTTGCACAAGAAGTTAGTAATATTTCTAAAAGTAGTTTTACAAATTTAGAAGAAAATTTTCATGAATATTCTGGACTAATTTATGACGGTGCATTTTCTGAACATTTAACCGGAAAAGAAAAAAAGGGATTAACAGGTGACAATGTAGATGAAGAAAAAGCAAAAGATATAGCTAAAAAATTTATAGGAGAAGATAAAGTACAAGAAATTTATCTATCTAGTAAATCAGAAAATACTGATATGATAACTTATGATTTTTTAGCTAAAATAAATGAAGAAAAAGATGCAAACCTTAATATTTCTATTTCTGAAAAAGGTGGACATGTAGTATTCATGAACTATAATAGAAATATTGAAGCGGAAAGTATTAGCCAAGAAAGAGCAGATGAAATAGGAAAGCAATTTTTAGAGTCTCGTGGTTTTAAAAATATGAAGGAAACTTATTATTTAAAACAAGATGGAATAGTAACAATTAATTATGCATATGAACAGAATGGGGTTACAATTTATCCAGATTTAATAAAGTTAAAAGTAGCATTAGATAATGGAGAAGTAATGGGAATTGAAACTACAGGATATTTAAATAACCATGAAACAAGAGATATCTCAAATGTATCTATTACAGCAGAACAGGCTAAGAAAAATTTGAATAAAAATCTTGACATTAAAAGCCAAAATTTAGCAATTATACCAACAAAATGGAAAAGCGAAATTTTATGTTGGGAATTTAAAGGAAAAGTAGACGATACTGACTTTTTAGTATATATAAATAGTCAAACAGGAAAAGAAGAAGATATTTTAGTAATAGTTAATACTCCAAATGGAACATTAACACATTAAATTGGCAAAAATTAAAAAAATAATTTTAAAAAAACAGGACACAATAATAATGTGAAATATAAGTAACAAAAAGTTTTTATAAACTTTCCCTGTTAATCAAGTAAGAAAATAAATTTCACAAAATTTTAACTCTATTAGGAGGTAAATTCGATGTCAACAAACAGAAAACTTATTTCCGACAAATTAAGAGAAGAAATTGCTAAGGAACTTGGCGTATATGACCAAGTAAAACAAGATGGCGGATGGGGAAATGTACCATCAAAAACTTGTGGTAACATTGTTACAAAAGCAATAGAAATCGCTAACAGAACAGCTGAAAATAGTTAGCAAAAGTGCCTTCGATTGAGGGCACTTTCTTTGTACATTTAACTTTTCACTTGAACGCAAATATAAATTCTTAACAAATCTTTATAATAATGTTGCAACAAACTATAAAATTAGAATATAATAACAAAAGTAAGAAATAAATAAAAATTAAAGAGGAATGTATATGGAAAAAAGAGTTACAATAAAAGATTTAATTAGGGTTAGTAATGGAAAGCTAATTCAAGGAAATGAAAATTTACCATTTGAAAACTTATGTAGAGATACAAGAATAATACAACCAGGGCAAATATATCTTGGAATCCAAGGTGAAAATTTTAATGGGAGTACATTATATGAAGAGGCATTAGAAAATGGTGCTACCGCTTGTTTATTACAAAATGTAGAACTTGACGAAACAGTTTTAACAAAATATCCAAATTCCACTATAGTATTAGTTGAAAATACAGTAAAAGCACTACAAAAAATAGCTGCATATAAAAGAAGTTTATATAATATTCCAGTTGTTGCAATTACGGGAAGTGTAGGAAAAACAAGCACAAAAGATATTGTAGCTAGCGTAATAGCTCAAAAATATAAAGTATTGAAAACAGAAGGAAATCATAATAATGAAATTGGATTACCATTAACAGTATTAAGTTTGAAAGATGAAGAAGCAATGGTACTAGAAATGGGAATGAATTCATTTGGAGAAATAAGTATATTAACAAACATTGCTAAGCCAGATATAGCAGTTATAACAAATGTAGGAACTGCACATATTGGAATGTTAGGCTCTAGAGAAAATATTTTAAAAGCAAAATTAGAGATTTTAGAAGGACTAAATCCAAAAGGCACACTAATAATTAATTATGATAATGACTTATTACATAGTTGGTATGAAAAAGGAAAGGAAAATTATAATATCTTAACATATGGAATAGAAAATCAAAGTGATATTTTAGGCAAAAATGTTATTCTAGAGGATAATGGTAGTAGGTGCCAAGCTTTAATTGGCGAAAATACTTATGATTTAACAATTCCAGTAGGGGGAAAACATTTTGTATATAATGGCTTATGTGCAATAGCTGTAGCAAAAGCATTAAACATCCCTATAGAAAATGCTATAAAAGGAATTAAAAAATTTGAACTTACTAAAAAAAGAATGGAAATCAAAAAAAGTAAAATTGGAGCAACAGTAGTAAATGATTGCTATAATGCAAATTATGATTCTATGAAAGCAGCACTAGATTATTTAGGAAAATTGCCTAATAAGCGCAAAATAGCAGTATTAGGAGATATGTTAGAATTAGGAGAATATAGTAAAGAATTACATGAAAAAGTAGGAGAAGAAGTTTACATAAACAAAATAAATTTATTAATTTGTGTTGGAAATGAAGCAAAAAATATAGCCAAAAAAGCAGAAAAAAAAGGAATGAAAAAAGATGATATTTTTCTATGCAAAAACAATAAAGAAGCCATAGATATTTTGCAAAAAAAATTGAAAGTGGAAGATGCTATATTATTAAAAGCATCTAATAGTTTAAATTTTACAGAGATTTGTGATGCAATTTGTTAAATATAATTTAATATAAAGGAGAGTCAAGATGAGTAGACTGAAATTAGGTGTTATATTTGGAGGAATGTCAACAGAACATGATGTTTCAATTGTATCAGGTACGTCAGTTATTAAAAACTTAAACAGAGAAAATTATGATATTTTTCCTATTTATGTAAACGAAAAACGGAGAATGGTATGAATATATAAAACCATTAAATCAAATTGAAATATTACAAGTAGGAGATAAAATATCAGAAATAAAACCAATAGAAAATGTAATGAAATACTTAAAAAATTTAGATGTAGTATTTCCTGTCTTACACGGACTATATGGAGAAGACGGTACAGTACAAGGGTTACTAGAACTACTAAAAATTCCATATGTAGGATGCAAAACCCTTGGTTCTAGTATATGTATGGATAAGGCTTACACCAAAATTATTTTTGAAAAGGCAAAAATTCCACAAGCAAAACACATATATATAAAAGCAAATAAAACTAAAGATAAAGATATTACATTTCAATATATAAATGAAGAGTTTGAAAATGAAGAAGTAACAATTTCAAACATATCAGACATAATACAGAAAACAATACATTTTCCCGTATTTGTAAAACCATCTAATTCAGGATCTTCAGTAGGAATACATAAAGCAGAAAATACGCAAGAACTAGAAGAAGCACTTTTTGATGCAGCAAAATATGATACAAAGATTTTATTAGAAGAAGAAATTGTAGGTAGAGAAGTAGAATGTGCAGTTTTGGGTAATGAAAAAATACAAGCAACTTGTGTAGGGGAAATTTTACCTGCAGAAGATTTCTACACTTTTGATGCAAAATATAAAAATCCACAATCACATACTGTTATTCCAGCTGATATAGAAGAAGAAAAACAGAAAGAAATTCAAGAACTTGCAAAAAAAGCTTTCAAAGCAGTAGACGGAAAAGGATTATCTCGTGTAGACTTCTTTATTAGAAAATGTGATAACAAAGTATACATCAATGAAATTAATACAATGCCAGGATTTACACAAATTAGTATGTATCCAAAATTATGGGAGGCTTGTGGAGTAAGTTATACAGAATTGTTAGATAAATTAATCAGCTTAGCACTGTAATTTATCAGTTTGTCAGTAAGATAAATACTGACAAACTGACTTTTATTGTTAATAAAGGAAGGAAATAGTTAAAATGGAAAAATTAAAAAAAATAAAAGAAGAACTTGCAACATTACTATCAAAAGAAAGATATATTCACTCTTTAGGAGTAATGGAAATGGCGGAACAATTAGCTAAAATTTATGGAATTGATACAGATATAGCTGCTTTAGTAGGAATTACACATGATATTGCAAAAGAAATGCCAAATGAAGAAAAATTAAAATATATTAAAGAGAATAATATTGAAATTGATGAAATAGAAAAACATAGTATTGGATTATTACATGCAAAAATTGGTGCAGATATAGTAAAGAAAAAATATGATTTTACGCAAAATATGCAAAATGCAATTAAATATCATACAACAGCATATCCTGATATGGACTTATTAGCAAAAATAGTATTCGCATCTGACAAAATTGAAAAAAATAGAAAATATGATGAAGTAGAAAAATTTAGAGAGCTTGCAAAACAAGATATTGATACTTGCATGCTTGAAATGCTAAATTATGTTATCAAGAGAAATATTGATAAAGGAGTTTTAATTCATCCAGATAGTATATATGCTAGAAATAAATTATTATTAAAAATCTAGAAAAACCTATTCCTTTACGTGGTCAAATGTGATATAATTTAATCTACACAAAAGACGGAAAATTTAAAGGCAAAATTCAGGGGGAAATCTAAATGATTTTCAAAGATTACTATAAAATACTAGGAATTAATAATAGTAAAGCTTCAGCTGAAGAAATAAAACAAGCTTATCGCGAGCAAGCAAAAAAGTATCATCCAGATATTAATACTACAAGTACTTCAGCAGAAGAAAGATTTAAAGATATTAATGAAGCATATAAAGTTCTATCAAATTATACAAGTCGTAAAAAATATGATAGAATGTGGAATACTCATATTGGAAAAAAACAAAAAACAACCTATGAAGAAAGTAAAAGAAATAGTGGTTCTATTTTTAGTGACTTTTTTAATATGTTTTTTGGAGAAAAAATAGAAAATGAACCTGAACAAGAAAAAGATAGTAAGAAAAATAAAAAAGTAGCTATTAAAGGGGAAAATATAGAAACAGAAATCAATGTTTCTATTTTAGAAGCTTTTTATGGTCAAGAAAAAAAGATTTCCTTAAGAACTTTAAATGGCAAGATGAAAACATTTACTATTAAAATTCCAGCAGGTATTAGAAATTATGAAAAGATTCGTTTAATGGGACAAGGTAAGCCAGGCGAAAATGGTGGTAGAGCTGGGGATTTGTTAATAAAAATTAATATTAAAAATGATGAAAACTATCAATTAGAAGGAATAGATATATATACTAACTTGTATTTAACGCCCTGGGAAGCAGTATTAGGAACAAAACTTAAAATTAATACAATCGATGAAGAAATTTCTTTATATGTGCCACAGGGAATGGAAAGCGGAGAGCTTATTAGATTAGAAGGAAAAGGATATCTTAATGGCAAAGGTGGAAGAGGCGACCTCATTGCCAGAGTACATATTATGGTTCCAAAAAATATAACGGAAAAGGAAAGAGATTTGTATAGAGAATTACAAAAAATTTCTAAATATAATCCGAGGGAGACAGAAAATTAAAAATAATTCTCATCAATAAAAAATAAAACAAAAAAGTTGACATAAATTATGGCAAAAACATTGACATCAGGCTTAATTTGTACTATAATTAAATTTAGTTATAAGAACGAAACAAAAGACAAACTATGTATTATATTAGTATTCATAGAAAAGGAGTGTAAAGGATGAACTCAATTCAGGGAAAACACTTTAGTATCACGGATCCGCAAGGAGTAAATACAGTAATATACAGGGTAAACAAAACAGATAAACGCTTGTTGGATGAATACCCAAAATATACTGTACAACGTTTAGACTATGCAGAAGAACTAAATGGCAACTTAAAAAAGAAAACATTTTTTGTTGACGAGCCACAAATTGAAGAAGATTTAGTAATTTTATCTTTTGGACAAGATAAAGTAGTTGTTAATATGGGAATTTTAGAAGAAGACAGAGTAAAAATTGCAAAACGCCCAATTCCAATTAAGTTTGATACTTTGTATTCTGAACAAGAAACAGAATATAAAGAATTTAAATACACACCAGACTTAAAAAGGCCTATATCTATTATAGACCCAGAAACTACAGAAGAGATCAAACCAGTGTTATACTTTGATCAGCAAACAAATGAGGTAAAAGGAAAATGCAAATTGAAGCCATACAAATCATACTTTGCATTTGAAATTAGAGATAAAAAAGAAGATGTTTAGGAGGAAATATAAATGAATAGTACAACTGTACCTTCAAATAATGAAGAACAAAGAAACACAGCTAGTGTTGCTGGTAGTGTATTTGTAGCAACTGAAAATACGTTAGAGATTCCACCAAAAGGTCAAGTATTTGAGGCAATCTCAAGCTACATAGAAGAAAAAGGAAATATAGAAATTCCAGTAGGAAATTGCAAATTAAATGAAAATGGAATTTTAGAAACAGAAAATGGAGAAATTTCTATTGGAGAAGAAGCATATAAATCAGCTGTAAATAATAAGAAAAATAAGAAAGAAATGAAAGCAAAGGCTGAAGCAAAAGAAGCTAAAAGTGCTGAGACATATAGATAAACATAAGAAAAGGTGATAAAAAGCCATGAATTATAAAGTAAAGAAAACATTAAAAGATAATAAAAAAGTATTAATAGTGATAGCAATATTATGGTTTATTCTTACCATAATATTTGTTTCGCCAATTGCATATTCCATTGGTCAAGCAACGAACAATGGAGTTTTTAATTTGAGCAAATTTTTTGAAGTATTAATTACTAACGTAATAAGTTTTAGTACAATTACAAAAGTATTTAGTGCAGAATATATAGGAATTTTCTTTAAAACACTGCTATATTTTACAATAATGTATTTAATCTTTGCCGTTATAGGGCTATTTCGTTCAAGACCAAAGAGCGAATATACAGATATAGAACATGGTTCTAGTGATTGGAGCCAAGGTGGAGAGCAGTATAAAATACTAAGCAGAAATAAAGGAATTCTATTAGCGCAAGACCATTACCTACCATTAGATAAAAGAGGAAATATAAATGTATTGGTAGTAGGTCGGTTCTGGTTCTGGTAAATCTGCATCATACTCTATTCCAAATGCTTATCAAATGTTAGGCTCATATGTATTTACAGATCCAAAAGGTGAGCTTTATGATAAAACTGCAGGTTTCTTGAAAAAAAATGGATATGAAATTAAAGTATTAAATTTAGTTAATCCAGTTAATAGTGACGGTTATAACCCTTTAATGCACATTGCAAGTGAATTAGATGTAGATGTTATAGCAAACACAATTGTAAAAGGGCAAAAAAGCGAAGGCAGTAATTCAGACCCATATTGGGATGATATGGCAGAAATGTTATTAAAAGCATTAATATATTACTTAATTGCTACAAGGCCAGAAGAAGAGCAAAACCTAGCAAGTTGCTCTGAGTTAGTAAGAGCAGCAAATGTAAGTGGTGGTAGCAACTTACTTACAGAGTTAATGAACCAATTACCATATGACCACCCAGCTAGAACAAATTATAAGAATATTGAAATAGCCCCAGAAAAAACTTATGGATCTATTTTAAGTTCATTGCAATCTAAACTTGGTAAATTCGATTCAAAAGAAATTGCAGAAGTAACTTCAACAGATACCATTAATTTTGAAGATATAGGAACTAAAAAAACAGCAGTATACGTAATTTCATCAGATACTCATACAGCATATGATTTCTTACTTACAATTTTCTTCTCACAGATGATACAGCAATTATACAACTTTGCTGATGAAAATGGCGGAAGATTAAAAGTACCAACTTTCTTTATTTGTGATGAGTTTGCTAACATTGGTAAAATTCCAGACTTTGATAAAAAGATTTCAACAAGTAGAAGTAGAGGTATTTCATTTAGCGTAATTTTACAAAACTTAGACCAATTAGAAGCTGTATATGAAAAATCTTATGAAACAATCATGGGTAACTGTGATACTCACGTATTTTTAGGAAGTAACTCTTTTAAAACAGTTGAATATTTTTCAAAAGCATTAGGAGAAAAAACAGTTGTTAGAGACAGTACCTCTATTAATAGAGATAAACATTATAAAAGGCAAGGTATTAGTGAATCTGACCAGGTATTAGCAAGAGCGTTAATGACACCTGATGAATTAAGAAGAATGGATAACGATGATTGTATCATTTATGAAAAAGGTATTAAGCCAATTAAAGCTAAAAAATATTACTACTTTGAAAATAGTATGGCAAAAAAATTATCAGAATATACAATGAGCCATTTAGAGTTTAATATAGAAGATAGAGGAAAATGGAGAAAATATAATCCATATAATCCTTATACAGAAAACGAAGACTCAAAAGAGAAAACTGAACTAAAAGTAGAATCATTAGATGATTTATTTGAAGATGATATAGATAATAAAAATGACGATAATAAAAATAAAGAAGAAAAAATAGAAGAAAAAAATATAAATAATAAAGTAGAGCAAAAAATAAATAATAATATTGAAAAAACAGAACAAAATAATCAAGAAAATGCACCTATGTTACCACAAGAAGATGATGAAGAAATATTTTCTGTGGATGTTCAAAAAGAATTAGAAGCAAAATTTGATGAATTATTTGGACCATTAGATGATGAATAAAATTTTAAATAATTAAAATATTGCAATTTAAATAACAGATATAAAAATAAAATTATATCTGTTATTTTTATGCCAATATGACAATGAAGAAAAAATACAGAATTTATAAATATGAACATTAAAAGTAAGAAAAATATGCAGCACAATTCAAATAGAAAAATTTAATCAAAAAAATCAGAAAATAATTAGTCATAAAAATCACAATATCCTTTCGGATAAAGGAAAACATGAAAATACATTTAAATTCTAAAGGCAGTTTATCAAAGGTTACATAACAACAAAACAGATAAAATTAAATAAAATTAAAACATTTAAAGTATGTGAATTGGAAGAGCACTGAGAAAGAATCACTACAATATGACAATTTTTAAAGATCAATAAAAATTTAAAAGTTAAAATAAAAATAATGAAGTGATGAAGGACTAAATAAAATTTTTATATTAATAATAAATAATTAAATTAATAATTAAAAAATAAATAATAAAAATAAATAATAAAAATAAATATTAAAAAATAATTTAATAATAAAAAATAATTAAATAAAAAAATAAAAAATAAAAATAATTAAAATAAAATAAAAATAAATAAAATAAAATAAAAATAAATAAATAAAATAAAAATAAAAATAATTAAATAAAATTAAAAATAAAAAATAAAATAAATTAAATTTTAAAATTAAATAAAAAATAATTTTAAATTATAAATATATAAAAAATAAATAAAAAAATAAGTATATGTATTTCATTAATTAAAAATATGATAAAATAAAAAGTATTAAAAATATAAAATAATAAAACAATTAAGACAAGTAAAAATTATAAATTACAACTTGCTAATTAGTCAAATTTAAAATTATACTTTTTTATCATCTCAAACGATAACTTATAAATATTTATTTTATAATGTTATAAAAATAATAATATTATATTAAAATCTATCAAAAAGCTATTGAAGAAATTTACAAAATACCTTCGGATAAAAGTAAAAAGCAGAATTTTGAAAAATCGAAAAATTGAAAAAATCTAGTAAACATAACACATATAACAAATTTAAAATAAATAATATTATATTTATAATTTAAAGTGAAACATATTAAAAACAGCAAAAAATATGACAATATGACAAAACAATAAATAAAAACTAATGTTCTTAAAACTATTGACTAATACTAATAAATAATGTAAAATTATAACAATAGTGGAGGAAATGAAAAATGAAATTTGTACATATAGCTGATATGCATTTTGATACACCTTTTGAAAATTTAAATTTAAAAAATAATTTTGGAAAAATAAGAAGATTAGATCAAAGGGAAATATTTAAAAAAATAATTAAATATATTTCAGAAAATAAAATAGAATATTTCTTTATTAGTGGTGATTTTTACGAAAATGAATTTATTAGAAAATCTACTATTGAATATATTAATGAATTATTTAAAGAAATTCCTCAAACTAAAATTTTTATTACTCCTGGAAATCACGATCCATATTTAAAAAATTCTATGTATTATAATTTGGAATGGAATGATAATGTAAAAATATTTACATCAAAAATAGAAAAAGTAGAAACACCAGAAGCTGATATTTATGGAGTTGGCTTTGAAGATTTTTATTGTTCTAATTTAAATATAGAAAATATTAAAATAGAAAATAAAAATAAAATTAATATTTTAATTACACATGGTGCATTAAATGCAAGTAATAAGTTACAATTACAATATAATCCATTAAATGAAAATAAATTAAAACAGTTAGGTTTTGATTATATTGCTTTAGGACATATTCATAAACCGGATTATAATAGAGAAGAAAATCAAAGAATTGTATATCCGGGCTCTACAATTGCAATGGGGTTTGATGAATTAGGAAAACATGGATTTATTACAGGAAATATTGAAAAAGAAAAAATTGAAATTAATTTTATTCCAATTGATGATAAAGAATTTGTAGAAATAGAATTAGATATTACTAATTTAAATGATGCAGATGAGCTAATTGAAAAATTAAATAATTTAGAATTAGAAACAAATAAATTTTATAAAATTATTTTAATTGGAAAAAGAAAATTTGAAATTATTACTTCTAATATATTAAATTTATTAAATAATAAAAACATTATTAAAATAAAAGATAAAACTACATTACAATTTAATATAGAAGAATTAGCAAATGATTACACATTAAAGGGCATATTCGTAAAAGAAATAATTGAAGAATTAAAAAAAGAAAATTACACAGAAGAACAATTAAATAAAATACTAGAAATAGGCTTATCTGCATTAGAAAATAAATAATAAAATATTAAATAATTAACTATAAAATTATGAATTTATAATAGTAAAGTATATGAATTAATAATTAAAAATAAATATAAAATTTAAGGAGAAATTATTTTGAAAATAAAAAAAATAAAAATAAATTCTTATGGGAAATTAAAAGAAAAAGAAATTAATTTAGAAAATAATTTGAATATTATTTATGGAAAAAATGAAAGTGGAAAATCTACTTTATTAAATTATATAAAAAATATTTTTTATGGAATTTCTAAAAATAAAAATGGAAAAGAAATTTCTGACTATGAAAAATATTTACCATGGGAGAGCGAAAATTTTTCAGGAAAAATAGAATATGAATTAAATAATGGAAATAAATTTGAAATTTTTAGAGACTTCAATAAAAAAAATCCAAAGGTTTTTAATGAAAATTTAGAGGATATTTCTAGTGAATTTAAAATTGACAAAAAGGATGGAAATCAATTTTTTACAGAACAGACAGGTGTGGATGAAAAATTATACACTTCTACCATTTTATCTACCCAAAAAGAGGTAATACTAGATCAACAGTCACAAAACGTTTTGGTACAAAAAATCTCAAACCTTATGGGAACAGGGGATGACAGCGTATCATATAAAAAGGCAATAGATAATCTTAATAAAAGGCAAGTAGAAGAAATAGGAAACAATAGAACACAAGATAGACCAATAAACATTGTACAAGATGAGATGAAAAAAGTGTTCGATGACATAAAGACAATAAATTACGACTTAAATTCCGAAATAAATTTAGAAGACGAAAAAAGCAAAATTGAATTAAGTTTAAAAGATGAAAATAAAAAAAATAATATAATTAATGAATTAAATAAATTAATTCAAAAAAATGAAATCATAATAGAAAAAAATAATTTAAAAAATAAAATTAAAATAGAAAATGAAGAAAAAATAAAAAAATTAAAAGAAGAAAAAAATAAAATTAATAAAAATAATTTTATTAATTTAGAAAATAATTTAAATAATTCTAAAAAATATAATTCAGAAAAAAATAAATTTAATATTAACATTATATATTTTATTACTTTTATTTTATTAATTATTATTAATATTTTAAATTTTATTTTCATAAAAAATAAAACTATTAATTATATTATTTTAAGTTTAATTCCAATTTCTATTATTATATATTTAATAAATAATAGAAAAAATAAAAAAATAAAAAAAGAAATAGAAAAAAATAATAAAAATGAAAAATTAATAAATAATGAAATAGAAAAACAAATTATGATATTAGATTCACAAATTAAATTATTAGAAGAAGAAAATAAAAAACAAGAATTAGATATAAAAAATGAAAAAGAAGAAATAGAAAATCTATTATATAGTGAAAAACAAAAAATAAAAGAAAAATATGAGGGAGATAATTTTAATTACCTATTTAATATAGATAATTTAGAACAATTACAAATTGAACTCGAAAAATCAAATAAATTAATTACTAATTATCAGTTATCATTAAATAAAATAGAATACGAACAATCAAATAATATCGATAAAAAGGAAAAATTAATAGAATTAAAAGAAGAATATAAAAATTTAGAAGAACAATTAGAAGAACTAAACGAAAAAGATAGACAAATTTTATTAACAAAAGAATTATTAGAAAAAGCATATAATAAAATGAAAAATAATGTAACTCCCAAATTTACACAGAACCTATCAAGCATAATAAAAGAAATTTCTAACGGTAAATATCAAAAATTATCTATTAATGATGAAAATGGATTAATGGTAGAACTAGAAAACGGAGAATATATACCTGCCACCCGTTTAAGTTGTGGCACAATTGATGAAATATATTTATCTCTACGATTATCTATGATAGAAGAAATATCAAAAGAAAAAATGCCAATATTATTAGATGAAAGCTTTGCCTACTTTGATGACGAAAGGTTAAAGAATGTTTTAATATTTTTATCAAAAAAAACAGAAGAGCACCAAATAATTCTATTTACCTGTACAAAAAGAGAAAAAGAAATATTAGAACAATTAGGAATATCATACAATTGGGTTGAAATTTAGCAATATATGGGGTATAATAAATAAGTCAAAAAAATAAAAATTTTTGACTTATTTTTTCCTCTTAAATAAAAATTCACACGTTTAGTGTAATTAATATAAAATATAGTTTATTTTAAATATCTATATTAATAAATATTTTTAAAATATTAAAAGAAAAAGGAGATTTGTATGTTTCAAAAATTAGAAGAGGTAGAAAAGCGATATGAGGAAATTACTCAAAAAATTAGTGACCCAGAAATTATTAATAGACAAGAAGAATGGAAAGCTTTAATGAAAGAGCATGCTGAAATTGAACCAGTTGTATTAAAATATAAAGAATACAAAAAAGTAAATAAGGCAATAGATGATGCAAAGGAAATGCTAAATGACCAAGAGATGAAAGAATTAGCAGAGATAGAAATAGAAGAAAATAAAGAAAAAATACCTAAATTAGAGGAAGAAATTAAAATTTTGTTAATTCCTAAAGATCCAAATGATGATAAAAACGTTATTTGTGAAATTCGTGGTGGAGCCGGTGGAGAAGAAGCAGCTTTATTTGCAGGTACCTTATTTAGAATGTATTCTATGTACGCAGAAAAAAAGCATTGGAAATTGGAAATATTAAATGAAAATGAAACTGGATTAGGTGGATATAAAGAAATATCTTTCATGATTACAGGAAAAGGTGCTTACAGTAGATTAAAATTTGAAAGTGGCGTACATCGTGTACAAAGGGTTCCAGACACAGAAGCAAGTGGAAGAATTCATACTTCTACTGCAACAGTAGTAGTTTTACCAGAAGTAGAAGATGTTGATATTGAAATTAATCCATCAGATATCAAAATGGAAGTATTTAGAGCATCTGGTGCAGGTGGTCAACATATAAATAAAACTTCATCAGCAGTACGTTTAATTCATATTCCTACAGGAATGGTAGCAGAGTGCCAAACAGAAAGGTCTCAATTCCAAAACAGAGATTATGCTATGAGATTATTACGTTCTAGATTATATGAAGAAGAAAAACAAAAACAAGATGCAGAAGTTGCAAATGCCAGAAAAAGTCAAGTAGGTAGCGGAGATAGAAGTGAAAAAATTAGGACCTATAACTATCCACAAGGACGTATTACAGATCATAGAATAGGACTTTCTATTTATCAAATGGAGAACTTTTTAAATGGAGATTTAGATGAAATGATTGATAGTTTGATCACTGCAGACACGGCAGAAAAACTAAAAGGAAATGAGGAACAATAAAGGAATGGCTTTATAGGATATAAGCATTAACAGATTGAATATATATTAGGAGAAATAATTATGAAACTTGTATTTAAATCAATGTTAATACCGTTAATTATATTTATAATTATTATAGGATTATTTACTATTGTAATGCTTTTGATTAACATATTATTTCCGGGTGAAGAAGGAAAGCTTATGTTAAATTGGAAAATAAATATGCCAAAAGCTAATAAAATAGAAATAATATATGATGAAATGGTTGGAATTTCTGACAGCATAGGATTACAAATATGGGAGTATGATAATAAAACGGTTGAAAGTATTATAAACAACGAAAAATTTAGCAATATAGATAAAAACGACATAGTTTCTATAAAAGAAGATTTGCATAATTATTATAATATTTTGTCAGAAGACCAAAAAAATTTATTTAATAATATTGATGTTGAATCTTTATTATCAGAAGACAATTACTTTGCAGGTACAAAGAAAGAAGGTAGAAGTTGGGTATTACTAATACTAAATACTGCTAATAATAAATTATATTATTTTGAAAATGTTATGTAATAAAAAACTTGAACTCAAAAAATAATTAATTTTGTGTTCAAGTTTTTTATATATTTTCTATTTTATAAAAAAGGAAGTTTCTATTTCTAGTCTACACTTTTTTTGCATAAAAAGGAATGTACCAAAATAAAATAAACTATAAATTATTTAAAGGGGTTTTTACATTGAACGAAATTATAAAAACTACATTAATAGGTTTATTTTTTGGTACTTTTGGTACAACAATAGGGGGAATAATTGGAGTAAAATTCAAAAATCCTTCTAGTAAGTTTTTAAGCTTTATATTAGCTTTTGCATCAGGGTTAATGATTGCTATTGTTTGTTTTGACTTATTACCAGAAGCGTTTAATTTAAGCAATTTAGGTACATCATTTTTAGGAATTATATTAGGAATTATTACAATGATATTATGTGATATATTTGTAGATAAAAAATTCAATTCAAATACCAGATTTAGAGAAAATAAAAATACTTTATTAAAAACAGGAATTATAGTAAGCATTGGATTAGCATTACATAACTTCCCAGAAGGATTGGCTATAGGGTCTGGCTTTGAAGCTTCAATAAAATTAGGATTATCATTAGCAATTGCAATTTGCTTACATGATATTCCAGAAGGAATTTCTATGGCAGTACCTATGAAAAATGGTGGAATGAAAGCAAGCAAAGTAATATTCTATGTTATACTATCTGGAATTACTACTGGTATAGGAGCATTATTTGGAGCATTAATAGGTGGAATATCACAAAGCGTAATTGCTATGTGCCTAGCATTTGCAGGTGGAGCAATGATATATATTGTATCGGGAGAATTAATTCCAGAGGCTAATAAATTATATGACGGAAAAATGACAGCAATAGGTAACATACTAGGTCTATTAATTGGAATTTTTGCGATGTCAATATAATTTTAAATTTTTACAATTTTCTATTTCTATTAATAGTGATTTTTGATATAATACAAAATAGTTTAATAGAAAGAGGAATGTAAATGCAAGAATTAATAGAAGGATTAAATGATAAACAAAAAGAAGCGGTATTATCTACAGAAGGGCCATGTTTAGTAATAGCAGGTGCAGGTTCTGGTAAAACTAAGGTATTAACACATAAAATAGCTTATTTAATGGCAGAAAAGCATGTAAAACCATACAATATATTAGCTATTACATTTACAAATAAGGCTGCAAATGAAATGAAACAAAGAGTAAAAAATATAGTTGGAGATGTAGCTGACGAAATATGGATGGGTACTTTCCATTCTATTTGTGTGCGAATTTTAAGAAGATATATTGACCGTATTGGATTTGATACTTCTTTTTTAATATTTGATACAGCAGACCAAAGAACAGTAGTGAAAGAATGTTTAAAAACATTAAATATAGATGAAAAAATGTTTACGGATAGAAGTGTTTTAGCAGAAATTAGTAATGCAAAAAACGAAATGCTTACACCCAAAGCATATCAAACTAAATATTCAGGGGACTATCGTAAAGAAAAGATAGGACAAGTATATGAACTATATCAAAAAAGACTAAGAGAAAATAATGCTATTGACTTTGATGATATTATTAATTACACAATAGAAATATTATCTAATGATGCAGAAGCTATACAGCACTATACAGAGAAATTTAAATATGTTTTGGTAGACGAATATCAAGATACAAATAAAGCACAATTTACATTAGTTACAATACTGGCATCTCGATATGGAAATATCACAGTAGTAGGTGATAATGACCAGGGAATTTATAGTTTCCGTGGAGCAGATATTAGCAATATTTTAAATTTTGAAAAAGATTTTCCAGGAACAAAAATAATAAAGCTAGAGCAAAATTATAGATGCACTGGAAATATACTAAAAGCAGCAAATGCAGTTATTAAGCACAATGAAAATAAATATGATAAAAAACTATGGACGGAAAATGAAGAAGGAAGTCTACCTTGTTTATATCAATCAGAAGATGAATATGACGAAGCAACATACATTGTACAACAAATAGAGCACTTGAAAAGAGAGGAATATTTAAAGCCAAAGGACTTTGTTATTCTATATCGTATGAATGCTCAATCAAGAGCAATAGAAGATATATTAAGAAGAGAGGATATACCATATAAAATAGTAGGCGGTGTAAAATTCTATGAAAGAAAAGAAATTAAAGACGCAATTGCCTATTTGAGATTAATACACAATTCATCAGATAACTTATCTCTTAAAAGAATAATTAACGAACCCAAAAGGGGAATAGGAAAGACCAGTTTAGATAATATACAAGAAATTTCAGATAAAACAGGAAACTCTATGTATGAAATTATAAAAAATGCAGAACAATATGGTCTTAACAGAATAAAAGCCAATGCAGATGAATTTGTATCATTAATAGAAGAGCTAAAAAATAAAAAAGAAGAGTTAAGTATTTCTGAATTATTAAAAGAAGTATTAAATAAATCAGGATACACAAGAGCTTTAGAAGTAGAAAATACTGTAGAAGCAGAAACTAGAATACAAAACTTAGAAGAATTTTTAACAGTTGCTATTGAGTTTGAAGAAGAGTCAGCAGATAACAGTTTGGCAGAGTTTCTAGAAAGTATTACTCTATCTAGTGATATAGATGAAATGCAAGATGAAGATAATTCTGTAACTTTAATGACATTACATAGTGCTAAAGGTTTAGAATTCCCGGTGGTATTTTTAGTTGGAATGGAAGAGGGAATTTTCCCTGGATATAAATCAATAGGTGAGCCAAAAGAATTAGAAGAAGAAAGGCGACTATTTTATGTTGGAATAACTAGAGCAAAGCAATTTTTATATTTAACCTGTAGCAAGCACAGAACTATTTTTGGTTCAACAAGCTATAATGCAATATCAAGATTTGTTAAAGAAATTCCAGATAATTTACTAGACGGAATTGTTAATAATGATGAGGAAGAAGAATTTAATGATAGTGGTTACCAATGGGAGTATGGAAAAACTGCTTTAGGTAGGAAGATAAATGAGAAACAGGGAAAAGTAAAAACATATAAATTTGATGATGAAAAAGTTAACATAAATCAAAAACAAACATCATCATATAATTTTAAAACAGCCGAAAGTTTTTTAAATTCTTTAAAACAAAAACAATCTAATGATTCAGTAGACATTAGTAAATACAAAGAAGGACAAAGGATATATCATAAAAAATTTGGAGAAGGAAAGATTACAAAAATTGAAGAAGAAGGCGATGACTACAAGCTAGATATAGAATTTGATAAAGTAGGGCATAAAAGACTAATGGCAAAATTTGCAGGATTAGAAATAGTTGAAGATAATTAAATTTATTTGAATAAGTATACATAATTACAGAAAAATTGACAAAAATCGATGAAAAACTATACTGCAAAATAAAGTGAAAAATAATATAAAAATGCAAATAAAATAATATGTTTTATTTGCATTTTTTGTATAAAAAAATAATAAATGAGAATAATATCACTAGAGTATTTTAAAGAAAGGAAGGATAAAAATGGCAGACTTAAATCAATTAGAATTACAACATCTAAGACATTTAATAGGAGCACATGAAACTGCTTATCAAAAACTAAATACTTTTTCATCACAAGCAGTAGACCCACAAATCAAGCAGATGTTTTCAAAATCTGCACAAGATGCACTTAATACAAAACAAAAACTATTATCATTTTTAAATAATTAACAAGGAGGAAAGAAATATGGATGAAAAAACAATGGTAAACGATATTTTAAGTAGCGTAAAATCAGATTTAACAGCATATCAAACTGCTATTTCTGAAGCAGAAAATATGCAATTAAGGCAAACATTACAACAAATTAGAAATGGAGACGAAAGTTTTCAGTATGAGTTATTTAAAGTAGCACAAACTAAAGGATATTATCAACCAGCACAAAAAGCTACTGTTACAGAAATTCAAACTGTAAAAACAGAATTAGAACAATAAAATTTATTATATAAAATTATTATATTATATAAGAAAAAATCTTTAACAATTACGAATTATGTAAATATATAATTAATACTTATTATATAACTTAAGTAAAGAGAGGCTAAATTAAAGCCTCTCTTTATCTATGTTATTTTAATTCTATTAAATTCATACCTATTAAACCCGCAATCTCTAGGCGTATAAGAAAATTATCCAAATTACTTGCATTTTTTTTTATTTTGATGTAAAATAGTAGGGTAAGTTTAAAAGATAAGGAGTTGTTTAAAATAAAAACATTTAAAAAGTGCGCAATGTACTTTAGAACAACAGTTAAGTATATCTTATTAATTATAATTTGTACATTTTTAATGATTACAGCAGTAGCAGTATTTTATAAACCTACTTATGCAGTTTCCCTAAATGGAGAAGTAATTGGATATACAGAAAACAAAACAGAATTACAAGATAAAATAAATAAATACATGGATGGCGAATCAGATGAAAGCATTGCATTTGCACAAATAGATGCAGTTCCAGATTATACCCTTTGTCTACTAAAAAAAGATGTTACAATTAATGATGATGAAATATATGAAAAAGTTACGGAAAATGGAACTAAATATTATAAATATTATGCCATTACAGATAATAAAAAAGAAAAGGCTTATGTAGAAACTTTTGAAGAGGCAGAAAAAGTAATATCACAATTAAAAAAGAAAAATAGCCAAAATAAAAATGATATTGGAATTGTAACAAAGTATGATACGGAAACAAAAAAATTTAGCTCAGTTGAAAAATGTGTATCAAAATTATACGAAGCACCAAAAGTAAGTTACATTGCATCAGGACCTTCTGTTTCATCTGGATATGTATCAGGTTCATCTAGTAAAAAAATTGATCTTGGTATTGGATTAATAAAACCAATATCTGGAATAATCACATGTCGTTTTGGTAGTAGAGGAAATGGACATAGAGGATTAGATATTGCAGCACCTACTGGAACACCAATTCACGCAGCTGCAGCAGGTACTGTTACAACTGCAGGTTGGAACTCTTCATATGGAAACCTAGTAATAATTTCTCATGGCAATGGAATACAAACAGTATATGCACATTCTAGCCAATTACTAGTAAAAGTAGGGCAAAAAGTAACACAAGGTCAGGTAATAGCAAAAGTAGGTTCTACAGGAAATTCTACAGGACCACATTTACATTTAGAAATTAGAGCAAATGGTGTTTTACAAGACCCACAAAATTACTTATATTAATATAAAAAGCAAATTTATACATATTTAGGATGCTATGAATAATTACAATTAAATATAAAATAAAAAATGTCAGTTTAGAGAAATCTAAATTGACATTTTTACTAATTATTTCTTATTTATTTAAAAAATGAGAAAATCCAATTTCTAGTGCATTATTCTTCATTATTAAGGTACCACATTCTATTAATTTACTAGAAAATACTTTAGAATTTGTAATATATTTTGCAAATTCCGTAATTCCGGTATAAAACCTTAATTTATTTACTATTTCACTATGTATAGAATTCATTAATAAATAATAATTTTCTTTATACTGATAAAGAGTAATTGAGTCTGCAATATTACAAATATCTGATAATGATGAACCTTCCTTTAAAAATTGTAAAAATGAACAAAAGTCGTCAAATGTAGAAAATTTATAAATTGCTTGAGTAGAAGTAGGATTTAAACATTTTCGTTTAATTTTGAACTTCCTTTTTGGCAATTTAGTTTTTTCATCAGGTATTTCTTTTGTAATAGTAAAAATGAAACTAGTGTCAGCCATAGCTAAAGCTTCAATTCTTAAGTTATAATTTTCAGGATCGAAACCAGTCTGCTTTTTTGCTTCTTCTAACATATCTAATAAAATATCCTGTGATTCAATAGAATTAGACATGAAAATACTAAAGTCAATTTCTTTATCTGCTAAATCTTGAATAGTTAAAGTAATTCGTATTTTATTTTCGCTTAGTTTTTCAAACTTCATTGAGTAGCCTCCAAATATATTCAATTATATTAATATTATACTATATTTCCTAAATAAATGAAACCAACAATTTATGGAAATTTTTCCATGATATTGTGTATTCCTAATATAACATAATAAAAACAAAAAGGAAATACTTTTTAAAAAATATATAAATAATTATACCAATATCTTGAAAAAAAAGCCATTTGCGTATATAATACACACTAGCAAAAGAAAACTAAATTGTAGCTACATAAGGAGGAAAAAATATGGCAATGAGAGAAAAAAATATATGGATTTTGGTTTTATTTTTATTAGGAGGTATTGTAGTAGGAGGCTTATTAGGAGAATTAGCTTCTAATGTTAATTTTTTATCTTGGCTAGCTTATGGACAAGAATTTGGACTATCTACACCAATAGAATTAAACCTAAATGTTGTTAAACTTACTTTTGGACTAATGTTTAAAATTAATATAGCAAGCATTATAGGAATAGTTTTAGCAATATTTATTTATAAAAAAATCTAACAATATTTAATTCAAAAAATTTAATAGGGGGCAACTTAATAAAGAGAGGAATGATTTTATGCCAATCAAAATGAAAGAGCTCCCTATTTCAGAAAGACCTTATGAAAAACTAGAAATGTATGGAGCAAGTACATTATCTAATGCAGAGTTACTAGCGATTATCATTAAAAGTGGTACAAAAGACGAAAGTTCTATTACTCTAGCACAAAAAATACTTTCACTAGGAAAAAACAAACAATGTAAAGAAGACAACTTAAAATTTTTACATGAGCTATCAATAGAAGAATTTATGAAAATTAAAGGAATAGGAAAAGTAAAGGCAATTCAATTAAAAGCAACATGTGAACTAGCTAAACGTATTTCAAGACCAATTAAAGAAATTAAGACTAAAATAAAAATGCCGCAAGATGTAGCAAACCTATTAATGAACGAATTAAAAACAGAAAAAAGAGAAATAGTGAAAGTAATTATTATGAATTCTCAAAATATTATCCTAAAAATACAAACTATATCACAAGGTGGAACTAGTTCAGCACAAGTAGATACTAAAGATATTCTTACTGAGCCAGTAAAAATGGGAGCACCAAAAATAATTTTAGTACACAATCATCCTAGCGGAGAATCTAAACCAAGTGAAGCAGATATTAAATTTACAGAAAAATTAGAAAAAGCATCAGAAGTTTTAGGAATTCTATTATTAGATCATATTGTAATTGGGTATAATCAATATACTAGTATCAAATCGTACATGTTAAAAGGTGAAAAGGAAATTACAATATTTTAATAAGTATAAAGTTTTTTAGAAAGGAAGAAAGAAAAAATGAAATGGACAGGTTTTAACTCTAAAGACATTGGAGTAGACTTAGGAACAGCCAACATTATTATCACATTAAAAGGAAAAGGAATTGTATTAAATGAACCATCAGTAGTAGCAATTGAAAAATCAACAGGAACAATACTTGCAACAGGCACCGAAGCTAAGGAAATGCTAGGTAGAACACCAAAAGAAATTAAAGCTATTAGGCCACTACAAGACGGAGTTATTGCAGATTTTACAGCTACACAACTTATGTTAAAAAGCATGTTACAAAGAGTATGCCAAAGATATAATGCAGGTAAACCAAGAGTAGTAGTTGGTGTACCATCTGGAATTACAGAAGTTGAAGAAAGAGCAGTAGAAGAATCTGTTATTCAAGCAGGTGCTAAAGAAGTATATCTAATTGAAGAACCAATGGCAGCAGCAATTGGAGCAAATTTAGAGGTTTCTGAACCAAGCGGAAATATAATTGTAGATATAGGTGGAGGAACTACAGAAGTTGCTGTTATTTCTTTAGGTGGAATTGTAGTAAGCAATTCTTTAAGAATAGCAGGGGATGAGATAGATGAAGATATTATAAATTATATTAAACGTGAGTTAAACTTAGCAATTGGAGAAACTACGGCAGAAGAAATAAAAAAACAAATAGGGTGTGCAATACTTCCTGTTACAGAGGAAACTATGCAAATTAGAGGAAGGGATTTAATAACAGGATTACCACAAACTTTAACTATAACGTCCACACAAGTTTATGAAGCAATGCAAGAATCTATTCAAAAGATAGTAGAAACAGTAAAGCAGACTTTAGAAAAAACACCGCCAGAACTTGCATCTGACATCATGGAAAGAGGAATTATATTAGCTGGTGGGGGAGCATTAATTAAAGATATAGATGCTTTGCTTGCACAAGAAACAGAAATGCCAGTATATATAGCCGAAGCGCCATTAGAATGTGTTGCAAGAGGAGCTGAAAAAACATTGGAAGACTTAGAAAAATTAAGAGATGTTTTGACAAACTCTAGAAAAAGATAATGAAAAATCTGAGGCCTAATGAACTTAGCCTTAGTATATACAGAAAATCGTGTTAAAGGGAGAACTTAAATGTACCGAAATAAAAAGACAGGAATAATTGGAATTATTATTACAATTATAATTTTAATTTTAGTAGTTATTCTATCTAACATAGATGTTGAAAAGATGTCATATATAGAAAATGCATTTAATGCGTTTGTTATGCCAATTCAAAATGGACTAACCTACTTAAAGAACAAGATTGAAGGCAATAATAGCTTTTTTACAGACATTAGTAAATTACAAGAAGAAAATGAAGAATTGAAAAAGAAAAATAGTGAGTTAGAACAATCCTTAAGGGAATTAGAGATTATTAAATCAGAAAATGAAACCCTAAAAGAATATGTAAACTTAAAAGATAAATATCAAAATTATCAAACCATACCTGCATATATCATTAATAAAGATATTACCAATTATAATGAAACTATCGTAATAAATGTAGGTGAAAAAGACGGAATACATCCTAATATGACGGTTATTGCCGACCAAGGACTAGTAGGACATGTAATTTCAACTACACAAACAACTGCAAAAGTACAAACTATAATAGATACAGCAAGTTCAGTTAGCAGTAGCATTACTACATCTAGAGAAGCCATAATTGTAACAGGAACTTTAGATAAAGCATCAACTTTAAAAGCAACTTACATTCCAGCAGATGCTACTATTTTAGAAAACGATAAAGTAGAAACATCAGGAATAGGGGGCATTTACCCTAAAGGAATTCCAATTGGAACAATTACAGAAATTATAGATACAAAAAATATTACAGATAGATATGCGTATGTTAAAACAGCAGTAGACTTTAAAAAATTAGAAACAGTATTAGTAATAAAAAATGATTAAAATATTTTAATTTGATTTAATTTGATTTGATTCAACAAGCCTTTATACTATTATCTTTTGAATTAACTACGAGTCGAAGGATCATTTGTTTTTTATGCAATCAGACTACAGTAAGCCACTAAAAAGAAAGTGTGCCGTACTTCACTCGCCTATGACTTGCCGAGCGAAGTAGGTAATGAAAAAGATAATAGTATAAAGGCTAAGATAAAAAAAGTAAAACTAAAAGAAATACAAATATAGAAAGTAGGATAAAATTGAAAAAATTTCTCTCAATAATTGGTTTAATAATAACATTTTTTATAATCTACTTTTTACAGGCAAATTTCTTTACATGGTTCAACATTTCAGGAATAATGCCTAATTTATTTGTGATGTTTATTTTATTTATAGGGCTTTTTATAGGGAAAAAAATAGGCTTTGCATTAGGCATAATATTAGGAATATATTTAGACCTACTAACAGGAAAGTCAGTTGGAATTTCAGGATTAATGCTTGGAGTTATAGGGCTAGCAGGAGAATATCTAGACAAAAACTTTCCAAAAGATAGTAGAGTTACAATGATTTTAATGACAATAGGTGCTACAGTATTTTACGAACTAGGAGAATATATATTCCAAGTTTTGAAATGGAATATACAAGTTGAAATATTTCCTTTTATAAAAATACTGCTAGTTGAAATTATATACAACATAGTTTTACTTATAATATTATATCCACTTATCCAAAAAACTGGAAATTATTTAGAAAAATTATTTAAGAAAAAAGCAGTACTTACTAAATACTTTTAATTTCTTATCTAGTTATTTTCAAAGCATAAATAAAATACAAGGAGAAATAATTTGAAACCAAATACAAGTAGAAATGAAAGAATAAGGTATAATTTACTTACTATTCTAATATTTATAGTAGGCTTCATTTTACTTGCGCAATTATTTAACCTTCAAATTATTCATGGAAAGGAATATTTAGAAACTTCAAATACAAGACTAACCAGGCAATCTACTGTAAAAGCAGCCAGAGGAAATATTACAGACAATGTAGGAAATAATTTAGTTACAACGAAAATGGGCTTTAGTTTGGAACTATATAAAACAAAAATAGATGTACAAACATTAAATAATAGCATTTTAAATTTAATTAAATTGCTAGAAAAAAACAAAGACAAAATAGTAGACAATTTACCACTTAAGGTAAATCCATATAAATTTGAACAAGAAAAAGAAGAGGATCAAAAAAACTGGAAAATAGAGAATGGAATAGATGAAAATGCAACTGCGGAAGAAGCATTTAATTCATTAAAAGAAAAATATGAAATTCAAATAGAAGATGTAGAAGATGCCAGAAAAGTAATGGCAGTACGATATGAAGCTACAATAGAAGGATTTAGCAACATTAAGCCAATTACTATTTCAAAAGATATTAGTAGAAAAAGTGCAAATCAGGTAAAAGAACAGGGAGATAAATTTCCAGGTACATCACTTATTACAGAGCCAGTTATTGAATATCCATATGGCAGTTTAGCATCACATCTACTAGGATATGTAGGAATGATTAATGAAGAAGAATATAAAGAAAACGAAGACACTTACAAAATGAATGATGTGATTGGAAGAGATGGAATACAATATACTTTAGAAGAATATTTAAAAGGACAAGATGGTATAAGGCAAATTGATATGGCAGTTGACGGAACAATTACTGAAGAATGTATTTCAGAAGAAGCAATAGCAGGAGATAACGTAGCACTTACAATAGATGCTAATCTACAAAAGAAAGTAGAAGAAGCATTGCAAAAAAATATTAAAAAAATCGCAAGTGGAGATTACGATAATAAAAAATATGATTGTAAAGCAGGGGCAGCTGTTGTTATGAATGTAAAAACTGGCGAAGTTTTAGCATTAGCAAGTTATCCAAACTATGAGCCAGAATTAATGATAGAAGGAATCAGTCAGGAAAAATTAAAAGAATATGAAAAAGGCAGTAATTTCCATAATAGAGCAATCTCAAGTGCTTATGCACCAGGTTCTACTTTTAAAATGGTGGCTGCAACAGCCGCATTAGAAACAGGCAAATTTACAACCTCAACTCTAGTTAATGATAATGGACCATATCCAAGGGGGCATAATCCAGTTTGTTGGATATATAGTGATCATCATTATGGGCATGGTTACTTAAATATAAGTGATGCAATTAAACATTCTTGCAATTATTTCTTTTATGAAGTAGGATATAGAGTAGGAATAGACAAAATAGCAGATTATGCATATCGATATGGTTTAGGAAAGAAAACAGGAATTGAGCTATCAGGAGAAGTACCCGGAATTGTAGCTTCAACTGAATACAAAAAACAAACATATAACGAAGAATGGCAATTAGGTGAAACATTGTCAGCAGCGATAGGACAAAGTTATAATAGCTACACACCAATTCAAATGGCAAGATATATATGTATGATAGCAAATGGTGGAAAATCAGTTGATGTTTCTGTTATAAAATCTATTACGGACGCAAATGGAAATATGATACCAAAAAATGAAATTGAAGAAAAGGTAAATCAAAAACTAGGAATAGATAACAGCACCAAAACTGAAGACTTGAATATAAAAAAGGAAACTTTAAATGCAATTATAAAGGGAATGAAGGGTGTTACTAGCGAAGCAGATGGAACAGCATATTATGTATTTGATGACTTAGAAATAACAATTGCAGGTAAAACAGGGTCTGCAGAAACAGGCATAGATGATAAAATAAATGGTTGGTTTACAGGATTTGCTCCATATAACAATCCTGAAATAGCAGTAGTTGTATTAATAGAAAATGCAGGGTCTGGAGGAAATGCAGCTTGGGCTGCTAAAGACATAATTAAGGAATACTTTGGTATGAACTCAAAAAAAGTGGTAGAAAATGTAACAGCAATACCAAGTACACAAATTAATAATTAATAATAGAAAGAGGAACAAAAAATGAAAAATTGTATTAGTATTCAAACAAAAAAAGATAAGGTAGTAATTAAAATCCATGAAGATGCAAATATAAAAGAAGTACTATCAGATTTAAAAAAGAAAATGGCAGAATTAAAAAAATTATATAAGGAAGACGAAACACCTATATTAGTTACAGGAAAAGTATTTAAAAATGAAGAAATGGATAAAATAAAAGAAAATATAAAAAAAGTTATTCCTGTAGAAATAGAATTTGATAGCCCAAGAATATTAGGGCTACATGGAATAAAAAGAACATTTTGCAAGGACATTGCTACTTCTGAAACCAAATTTCATAGAGGTTCACTTCGTTCAGGACAAAAAATTGAATTTGAAGGTAGCTTAGTTATATTAGGAGATGTAAATGCCGGAGCAGAAATTTTAGCAGGAGAAAATATAGTAGTACTTGGTATATTAAGAGGTATGGCACATGCGGGAGCAAAAGGAAATAAAGAAGCTATCATTGCTGCAGCTTCCATTGAGTCAGCTCAAATTCGTATCGCTAATGTAGTAAAAGAAATAGAAAAAGAAGAACTTGAGGAAGATATAAAAACATGCGCCTATATAAATGAAAATGGCGATGTTGTACTAGAATAAAAACTAGCTTAATAATAACAAAATTAAAGCAAAAAATAAATACTGATCTTTGACTTCTTCCTTATATAGAAAAAATATAAGGCCTATTAATAAAAGATCATCATTATATAATCTTAATCCAAATAAATCAAAATATTCCTCATCATCACCTCTATCTTCTTGATGCAGAATATTATTTAAAAAGCCAAAACCTGAAGGCATTCTTTTTGAAGAATGTCCTTTTTTTGCATAATACTTTTCATCTAAAATATTTTTTCGTCCTTCAGAGTTCGAATAATCAAATTTATTATGTTGGTTCCTTCCTTGAAACTTTTGAGACTTAAATCTCTCCTTTTCTTGAAAATTTTGTAAATGATTTTTTTTAGTCTCTTGCACTTTTTGTGAATTAGGCATATCTTTTTGAACATTAGCTATATTTTGATTAATAGAACTTTTATAAGAATATGGTGTTGAATAATAACTAGGATATCTTCTAAAATGTGGAAAGCTAAAAAAAGGATAATTATACATCATTTTTATTTTCACCACCTAAAGGATTTAGCAATTCAAATGCTTTCCCCATGCTAAATAATTTTATATATTGATCAACTTTTTCTCTTCTACTTGTTTTTAAATATGGTTTTAATGATTTTAATAAATTTGAACGAGGATCATTTTGACTTTGATTCATAGAGTCTATAACAGATTTCATTTTTAGCATAGTATTAATATCAATATTAGACATATCAAAAGAATTTGAAGCTGATTGAGAACTTCTTTCATCCGACTTACAGTTATTTCTTTCAAAACTATCTGTATTTATACCATTATTTGAATTTTCAGAGCTAGACCCAGATGCCAGATTACTCATAATAGATTTTACATTATCAGGTATCTCATTATTTTTTAGCATTTCACTCATTTTTTGAATCATATCTGACATATCTTCACTCATATATATGCTCTCCTCTTATTTTTTTAAGTTCTTATTCAACTCATTCATTATTTTAGATTTATCTTCTGAACTTAAAACTTGATTTACCTTTGCCAACCCCTGCTCTAATTGACTTTTATCCATTTTGGAAAGCATCTCCATTAACTTTCCCATGTCAATATTATTTGTGTTACCCATGTAAAATCCTCCTTATTTTTTAATTCATTTACAGTATATTCAACTTTTAAAAAGATGTGACAATTAATTAAAAAAAGATAAAATATTTACATTAAAAAATGCAACAGAAGGCACATTTATGTAAACAAAAAAATCAAATAATTCAATAATAATATTATTCTTGTAATATAGTAACAATTTTGTTACAAAAACTTAATATTATTTTCAACAAATAAAGTTCCGTAAATATTTTTTCCATTTTCATACATTATTGGAAACTTCTTAGTGTTGAAAAATGGCGAAAAACTGCTAAAATTAATAGTATAGGATAGTATAATTATATATTAATAAAATATATAACTATAAAAAATTTAGAAAGGGGTTACTATGAAATTCAAACAAAAACTAATAGCAACAATATCAGTGGTAATGATGTTAATGGGGTATATTACAACAC